>JBAXZS010000167.1:0-5862 GCA_041670175.1 Sphaerochaetaceae bacterium
GCGCTATCAAAAGCAAGGGAGGAAGAAGAAAAATTAATTTTCTTCACATATTGGCAGCTCTCCGTCGCCCCAAACTCCCTATCCATCCCTGAATCTTCCCATTCCACGGAAAGAGGTCCTGAGTAACCAGCCGTATTCAATTCCCGAATGATTCCATCAAAATCGACATTGCCATGCCCGACCGATACAAAATTCCAGGCCCGGCGGGTATCGCCAAAAGGAAGAAAAGAACCAAGAAGGCCACCTTTCCCATTTCCGGTAAGTTTTACATCCTTCATATGCACGTGGTAGATACGATTGGAGAAATCCCTGACAAACCCGACTTCATCAATCCCCTGCCACAGCAGATGGCTCGGATCGAAATTCAATCCCAACGTTGGACGATACTCAAACAGTTTCAAAAGCCGTTCAGTGGTATAGTAGTCGAAAGCAATCTCCGTCGGATGGACCTCCAAGGCAAACTTTACCCCATAGGTATCAAAGACATCAAAGATTGGGCTCCAACTTTTGTACACGGAAAGAAACCCCTCGTCAATCATTGCTTGGGAAGTCTGAGGATAGGAATACCATCGGGCCCATAAAGGGGACCCGGTAAAGCCGGTAACGATTTTCACGCCCATCAGACTAGCGGCCTTTGCCGTATCCTTCATCTCTTGAATTGCCCATAAACGAATTGCCTCAGGCTGCCCCGCATAACATTTTGGTGCAAAATTATCCAACCGTTCATCCCAGATATCACATACACATTGCCCGCACAAATGAGCGCTGAGAGCCTGACATTGCAATCCGTTTGACTGCAACAATCCTTTGATATAAGGAATATAGGAATCATCTGAAATTGCTTTCTGGACATTAAAATGAGCATGGGTTGCCAGTTCCAATCCTTCAAAACCCATCTTCTTTGCCAAGGGGCAAAGTTGCTCGAGGCTAAGATCCCCAAATTGTCCCGAAGCAAGCGTTACGATTCGTTTCATACCTTCCTCCTAGTTTAGGGCCACCGGTTTTCCAGTACCGGCCGACTCATAGATCGCATCAATAATTTTCATGAGTTGCAAAGCCTGTTCTGGAGTATTGAGAGGTTTTGTTGTTCCTTGGATAACCTCGACAAAGTTCATTGCATTCGCAACCCGTCCCATGGTCTCATCCTTTTTTACGAGAACATCCCTGTTCACTTGCGTGCCATATTCCTGTGTATATAAGCGGCAGGTATCAAAGCTTGTCTCATCATACCCGTCCCGAGTGAACAGCCGTTCAACTTTCCCTCCTGCTTTTGTTCCCTGAAACACTACGGAAACAACCTCCCGCTCGTTCATTTCCGCCCAGGAGTTTCGAATCGTGAGACATTGGCCGCTCTTAAAGGTAACCATGGCATGGCAGGAAGTCTCCACATCCATCAAACCGGTCCCATCAGAGACTCCCCAGGGACCCTTGAATGCAGGGTTCCCCATAAAATCATCAAAGGTTTTGGCAAGTACATACTCCGCTTCAGGAAATCCCATAAAATACAAAGCCAAATCAATCATATGCAATAAGTCGATGACAGGACCCCCTCCTGATAATTCCTTGTTGCTGAACCACCCTCCAAAGCCGGGAATACCCGCCCTTCGTATCCACATCGCCTGAGCAGAATTGATAGTGCCGACCTCTCCTTTGTTTATATAGGTGATCATTGCCTGAGCTTCTGGTCTGGCCCGATTATTGAAATCAAACAATAACGTCTTCCCTGACAGTCTGGAAGCGGCAAGCATCGCCTGCATTTCTGCAGCATTTCTTGCAGGAGGTTTCTCACAGTAGACATGCTTGCCAGCCTGCAAGGCCTCAATAGCAAGCTCCTTATGAAATTTATTTGGGGTAACGATTGAAATTGCATCCAAGGAAGGCAAAGAAGAAAGCATCTCCCTTAGCGAACCAAAAACCTGCCCAATATGGTTCTCCCTCGCAAAAGTCCTGGCTTTTTCAAGATTGTTGTCAGCCACAGCCACAATCGTCGCACCTGCTTGCACAAAACCTTTATAATGGTAGGAAGCCATACTCCCCGCCCCAACGATTCCGATATTCATGATTCCTCCCTACTTTCCTTTTCTGCGTGACTGGGCTAGAACCGCCATGATTATGATCACCCCTGTTACCAGCCCATTGAGGAATGGAGGTACGTTGGCCATAATCAGTACGGTGTTGATGATGCGAAGCATCAGGACACCAAGAAAGGTCCCCACAATCTTTCCTCGCCCCCCATCCATGGAGGTTCCTCCGATGGCGACTGCTGCAATGGCGTCCATTTCATAACCACTGCCTGCGCTTGCTGCCTGGATTGAAGTCAATCGGCTGGCGAGAAGAAACGCCGCCAAGCCATAGAGGGTACCTGCATAAGTGAAAATCAGGGTCTTAACACGATTTACATTGATTCCGGAAAGTCTTGCAGCCTGCTGGTTCGAACCAATAGCATACACATAGGTACCAAACTTGGTCTTGGACATCAAAATACCAGTAATTATTGAAACAACAATGAAGAAAACCATCAGATGAGGGATACCCAGAAAACGTCCTGCTGCGATATTACGAAAAGAAGCGTACATCGTCTTGTCAACGGTAAAAGGCCCTCCCTGTCCCAGTTGGTTGATAACAGACCTCCATGCAGACATGGTGGCCAAGGTTACAATAAACGGAGCGATGCGTCCTTTGGTGACCAATAGTCCGTTGATGAGACCCACCAATACCCCTGCCACCAGGCAAAATACAAACCCCAGCAAGAGACTATGCTGATCATTGATAACAGAAACACCAAGGGCACTTATCAAAGCTACGGAAGAACCCACGGAGAGATCAATCATACCTGCGGAAATAATCAAGCTCATTCCCATGGCGCAAATTCCAACCACTGCACCTTGGACAAATTGATTGGTGATATTATTCCATGAAAGGAATGATGGGCTTACGATGATTGCTACAATCATCAAGAGCATGAAACTTAGCCAATGGCTATAATTCGTGGTCAGGTTTCTCCATGACTCTTTCCCTATTGTCAACGTCTTCACTTCTGCATCTCCCTCTGCGTACCTGTCGAATACGCCATAATCATTTCTTCAGAAAATTCACCTCTACTTAGTTCTGCGGAAACCTCACCCTTATACAAAACAAAACAACGATCCGCCAATTGTTGTATCTCAGGATACTCACTGGTAAAAAACAGTATTGATTTACCCTGCTCGGCCAGTTCCACCACTAATTTATAAATGGCAAATTTCGCTCCGACATCAATACCTTGTGTCGGATTGTCCATGACATATATATCAGAATCAAGTTCAAGCCATCTACTCAGAATTACTTTCTGCTGGTTTCCTCCGGAAAGAGAGGTAATCGGGTCAAGATCACTCGAGACTTTGATTTCCATACGTTCTTTACTACGCTCAAACCGTTGGATCTCCTCTTTCCTGCTGATAAAAAGTTTTGAGTGCTTAGCCACAAAAAAGGCCATTGAGTTATTGTTTCGGATACTTAAGTCTGGAAGGATACCTCGTTCTTTCCTGTTACGGGGAATCATTCCAATGCCACTTTGCATAACATGTCTTATATCCCTCATATCCAAAATTCCCATACGGTTCTCCACCGTTCCACTTTCCAGCTTGGTTGCTCCGAAAAGGGAAGTTGCCAGCTCATCAGTCCCGGACCCCTGCAGGCCGGTGAACACCACAATCTCCCCCTTGTGAAGGGAAAAGGAAATATTGCGGAACGTCAAGCCACAAATGTCCGAGGCCTTGAGCACTATCTCTTCCTGTACGGGAGAAGGCCGCCCCTCCCTGAGACGGGCCTCGACAAATCGTTTTCCGATGAGCAGCTCTGTAGCCTGATGCTCATTTATATCCCTAAAAAAACCGGTCTGGATAAAAGCACCATCCCGGAGTACCGTGTATCTGTCACAGATGCTGAACAACTCAGGTATCTTATGTGAAATATAGATAAAGCTCACACCCCTTTTTTTCAAGGCGGTCATGATAGAGAACAATTTCTCAATTTCCTGGCTGTTGAGGGCAGTGGTGGGCTCATCCATGATGATAAGTTCGGATTCAAATAACAGGGCCCTGGCAATCTCAACCAATTGCTTCTGCGCGGTATCGAGGTCTGAGACAATGAGAGCGGCATCAATACCCGTGTTCATGGAATCGAGCACTTCCTGGGCACGATCAATTTCTTTTCTCTTGTCTATCCTCCAGGATTTATTGTATTCCTCCCCCAGGAACATATTCTGATAGACTTTCAGATCGTTGCAAAGGCTCAGTTCCTGATGAATAAACCGTATTTTCAAGGCATTGGATTTTCTCGGAGTCATTCCGAAAACTTCTTTCCCGTTAATCAGGATCTTTCCCAGATCCTGTGGAAATGTTCCGGCAAGCACATTCATCAAAGTAGTCTTTCCAGCGCCGTTTTCTCCAAGAAGCCCATGGATTTCACCGCCCTGGACATCAAAGGATACGTCTTTCAGTGCCCTGACAGGACCAAAAGACTTGGATATGTTCTTCATTTCCAAGATCATGAGGATATTTCTCCCTAATATACGGGGCAAGTGCCTGAAGAACAGATTTCCTCAAGGCACTTACCAACACAATATGAAATTCTAGAGGCTGTAACGAGTCTTGTACATGTCACTCTGCATGTAAGTCTTGTAATTTGTCTTGTCTATCATCTCGGTAGGAATCTTGTAACTCTTCTCAAGTTTTTCGCCCATCATCACCTTGTATCCAAGGTCGACAGCATCACGAACCATGGAAGGAGAGAAAGTATAGGTCATAAAATCGATACCTTTCACCCCTGAGTTCTCAAACAGGTTCATGAAGTCCTTACCTGCGGAAACACCGTTGATAAGCCGGATATTGATTTTCGCTGAGCCATGATAGTTTTTCAAAGCCTCCACGATGCCAAATACAATCTCATCATCATGGGTCCAAATCGCCTTGATGGATTCAATCTCGGCCGTACTCTTGGTATTGAGGAAGTTCTCCATCTGCTCCATTGCGGTCTGCTGGCTCCAGTTGGTTACGAAAGATTGGACAAGGTTGAAATTCTTATCAGCTGTAGAAAGGAAGCCATTGGTCCGCTCCATGGGAACGGTCGAACTATCGCCCTTGAATTCCAGGTAATTGACTTTACCTTTTGCCAGGTCGGTCTTGAAATATTCATTGAAATACCTACCTGCACCCTCGCCGATGGCCACGTTGTCACCTGAAATCTCCGCAGTCGGGGTAAGCCCCTCGATGAAACGGTCATACACGATCAAAGGAACCCCTGCTTCAATTACCGACTGTGCAGCGCTACGCAGCTCATCACCCGTTACCGGCCAAAGAATCATTACCGTCGGTTTCATTCCAAGAATTGTCTCAACCGCATTGCTCTGCTCTCCAGACTCCGCAGCAGTCATGAAACGATAATCAAAACCATGAGCTGCAGACAAAGCCTTCACCTGTGCCTCGCAATGTTGAATTGACTCTGCAGTAAAACCATGATCCGCACTAGGAGTTACCACTCCCATAAGCTGCTTCTTCCCTGATGGCTCTTTCTCATTGGCCCCTGCTGCAAAAACGAAGCTGGCGGCAAAGAGCACAACAGAGAGCACTAACAACACCTTTTTCATTCAAAACCTCCTGAGACAGACCCTTCTTTTGTAGGCATCTGCTTTTTGCAGTATAAATCTTTCTGAAAAACTGTCAACATTTTTCGTAATATTTAATATTTAAGCAATAATAAGGGTCAATCACTTTTTCTGTGGGATTGGATAGAGCTGTCAAAGTATAGAGAATCAAGAGCATCAGAGGAAATGAAGATGATTGCATAAAGAAGGGCCGTCCCTATAATGTTTAGTTACCACAC
>JBAXZS010000168.1:0-5851 GCA_041670175.1 Sphaerochaetaceae bacterium
TCATGGCGTACACCATGGGCTGAATTAATGGTCGCCATCATAATAAGATGTGCAGGATAGAACCTGATTTCTTGACAGCATAAAAAAGCATAATCAACACAAGTACCCCTTGTCAATCTTTCCAGCTCGTTTCCTTATAGTCCAAATGTGGCTATTCGTGTTACAATTTCATCATGGCAATGACAACTGTGGATATTGTTGAGTTGAATACCAAATTGACGCATCTCAGGGTTTCTCTTGAGAATGAGTATGCCAAATTTGGGAAAAGTTGCGCTTTGATTGAAAGAGTAGGCACCCTTGGCTCTTGCCAGAATGAATGGAAACAGTATGAAGAATGTCTCAATAAAACCACAGAACAAGAAAAAGAATACGAGAAACTTAAAACAAGGCTATCGATTTTGACAGATAAGAAGGGCCATATCCGTGAGATTGGCAGACAGCTCAAACTTTGCGCCAAGAGGGAGAAGGAGGTGACTTCTTGTCTTGGGGCATCCGCGTATGAGGCTTATTCCGGTAAGCTCTTGCCTCCAGAAGGAGAGTTGTTCTGCAAGCCATTCTATGAATCCTATTATCAAAAATGCAAGCACTGGGAATCCTTGTCCAAACAAAACGGGTTTGAAGGTAAGTTTGCGCAATTACGCTTGAGATTCCTTAGGAAAAAAGCATACGGTCTCTTTTGTCGATGTGGTTCCGCTTTGTTTGGCTCGGATGCCTATCTGTTCCTTTCAGACGGGCAGATGAAGAAAGAGACGGAGCAGTTGCTTCAAAAAGAAAAAGAACTGTCCTTTCAGGCCAAGGAGTGCAGGCAAAGCATCAATACACTTGAGGAGCACACTGATAAAGGTAAGCTTGACAATGCCAAGTCCAAGCTGGATGGTCAACGGAAACTTGTGGAGGAGTTGGCTTGCGTGTACGGGAAGGCTGTCTACGAGGTGATTACCCCGGAGGATATCCAGAAAAAAGTTGGGCAGAAGGCATATTCACAAGGTCTCCAGATAGCACGGATACAAGTTGAGATTGCAGAATGCCAGAAAAATATCAAAGAGGCCAAATGCCAGATGCAGATTGATGAATTGCTGGTGCAGATTGGACTGGACAAGCAGAAAATTGCTCATTTGAAGGAACAGCAGCAGGCTCTGGACAAGCAGATCAGCGAGGTTGTTCTTTCCATCAATGAAAAGAAAAAGCAGATACGTACTCTTTCTGGTGGACCTGCATGAGTAAAATGGAAGGGAAACAGTTGGAATTTGATTTCATGAAGGACAAGAAGAGTGAACCTTTGGGGGTTCATGTCAAATTAACGAAAAAAAACCTTGTGGTTCCCAAAAATCCTGAACGGAGGAAGGTGTCCGTTGCCTCCAGAAGTGTATCCGTGACATTGGGAGAGAAGAGGAAAAAGCCAGTTGCCACCCCGCAGAATAAGAAAAAGCCTGCAAAAAAGAGACAACCTGCCTTGAAGGTAAAAAAGAAGAAAGAGGGGGTGCCGAAGAAAAAAGCAACGGCAGAGCCCCCTGAGCTGGGGACAAGAACAGGATACAGGACAAGTCTTCCCGCACGGTTTAGCACGATGGCCATTCTGCTCGCGACAGGTCTTTGCGTGCTTGCTTTATTAGTTGTAAGTATCTCGAAAGGACGAAAAACAAGGGAGAAGGTCACCCCTCCTGTCGATAGCATATCTTCGGTTGTGGTTTTTCCTCAGACCAGTGTGTCCATCAAGGCTGGAATGACAGCAAGACAAGTTGCAATGCTATTGGAAAAAGAGGGCGTGGTGAAAAACGCCCAGGAATTTCTGGAGTACCTTGTCTCTCATAATCTGGCTTCCTCTCTCAGGATGGGGGACTATTTACTGGATAAGCAGGGTGATTTCGATACTCTTGCCCGGAGTCTGACAGGACAAGGTCCTGTCCTCTCTGTCATTGTCTCCAATGGCAAGACCCTCAAACAAGTTGATGAGTATTTAGTCCAGAGGGGATATGCCAAGGAAGGGGATTTCCTCCAGGCTGTGAATTCCCTTGCAGATTCCTATGGCCTGGATTTTTCAGAAGGGTGGTTCGCTTCAGGTTCCTATGAGGTATCCCATCTTGACACAGCCAATGATCTTGCCATGCAGATGTATCGTCGGATGCTTGAATACTTGTCACCTTTACTTACGGAGTCTGTGGTGAAGGAATATGGAGTGGACACTTTGTTGATAGTTGCCTCCTTGATCCAAGCCGAGACACAAAATAGTGAGGAGATGCCTTTGATAGCAGGAATAATTTACAATCGTCTCAAGGACGGTATTCCCTTGGGCATAGATGCAACTACGAGATATGAGACAGGGGATTGGACCCATGAGATCGCCTCCCAGGTATTTGAAACCATGACACCTTACAATACCCGAAGAAAGATTGGATTGCCTCCAAGTGGGATTTGCTGCCCCTCCGCTTTGGCCTTGCAATCTGCGGCCAAGCCATTAAAGACTGAGTATGTTTTTTATCTGCATGGTAAGGATGGCAGGCTTCACCCTGCAAAAGATTATGCGGAACATCAGAAAAATATTGAGAGGTATTTGTAATGGAGATTGAACCGGAGTCATATAATCTGCATACCCATAGCTTCTATTGTGGTCATGGAAGCGGGCATGTAAGTGAATATTGTGCGGAGGCCAGGCGCTTGGGTTTGAAGGTACTTGGTTTCTCAGAGCATTGTCCTGTGCCTGAGAATCGCTGGAGAAATACCCGTATGGCATATGCTCAGCTGCCTGAGTATCTCGCTGAGGTAACAAAAGAACAGCAAAGCGAGGACCTTAAGGTCTATAAGGGATTAGAATGTGATTATTTCCCCGAATATGATGAGTATTATCGCGCTCTGAAGGAAAAGACCGATTACTTGATTTTTGGTGTGCATTTGCTCCAGACTTCCTCTGACCGGGATTTTGCCTTGCATCATCGCCCTATGGGCAAAAAGGAACTGCATGCCTATACAGAGGAGTACATCGCCTCGATTGAAAGCGCCCTGTTTTTGTATGGGGCCCATCCTGATTTGTTTGGAATCAATTATCTTGCTTGGGATGAGGAGGCGATAGCTTGCAGCAAGGCTATCCTGAGTTGTGCCGAAAGCTATCAGATGCCATTGGAAGTGAATGCCTATGGGTTGCGCAAGCCTTTGGTGGAAGCCAAGGAAGGAAAACGCTGGGCATATCCCCTGTTGAATTTCTGGCTTCTTGCCAGGGATTACAAGATCAAGGTGGTAAGTGGTGCTGATGCACATAGCGTGAGTGCCTTATCAGGATTTTATCCCCTTTGCTGTGAATTTCTTCAATGTACGGGCCTTTCGTTCTCGTCTTTGGAAACTGATAATGGATTGAGGGTATGAGCATGAATTATTTGATTCGTAATGTGCGATTGGAGGACAAGGAGAACGTTGATATCCTTGTTATCGGAAGCCATATCATTGATATTGGCCAGAAATTGGAATATTCACTTCCGGCAATGAAAATTGTCGATGCCCATGGTGCACGGGTGATAGCCGGTCTAATTGACCAGCATGTCCATAGCATCGGAGGTGGTGGCGAGGATGGGCCTGCAAGTCGGGTTCCTCCTATCGTCTTTAGTGATTGCGCCAAGGCCGGTGTGACGACTTTGGTAGGGACGCTCGGTACGGATAGCCATACCAGAAGCCTGAGGGATCTCTTGGCGATGACCCAGGCTTTGGATGAGACGGGTATCAACGCCTATTGTCTTACTGGCTCCTATGAGTATCCTTCCCCCACCTTGACCGGTGATGTTGCTGACGATTTGCTTTTTTGCAAGCCGGTTATCGGGTGCAAGCTTGCCATAAGCGATCATAGGTGCAGTTGTCCTACCACTGAGGAGATTATCAGACTTGCCAGCAAGGTGAGACTTGGTGGTCTGATCAGCCATAAGGTAGGGGAGCTCCATATTCATGTGGGTGCTGACAGTAGGGGGATTGAGCAACTGTTCGATATCATTGAGCGGACGATTCTCCCTGTCACCATATTCAGGCCGACCCATATGGGAAGCCATCTTGAGCAGGCTGAGAGATTTGTAAGGAAAGGAGGCTTTGTGGACATCACCGCAGGACGGAATGCACCAGAGGCCATCGCCACGCTGTTATCGAGACTTCCCCCCGCTTTATGGCCACAGGTGACAGTCAGCAGTGATAGCAATGGTTCCCTTCCAAAATGGAACGACAAGCGGGAGATAATCGGCATGGATAGGGGGCGTATGACCTCGCTGCTTCAGACACTCAGCATCCTTGTAGAGGAAAAAGGATTGCCGCTTTCAGAAGTACTGCCTTTATTTACCAGCAATGTGGCCAAAGCCTTGCATTTTACACAGGTCGGGTCAGTTGAAATCGGTAAACAAGCTGATCTGGTTCTCCTGGATGGGGAATTCCAGGTCCAAAGCGTGATGGCGAAAGGTGTCTGGCTTTCCTTTGATTCTCAGATTCTGGTGAAAGGAATGTTTGAGGATTAACTGTTTCTTTGGGAATTTCTCATTTTGAGAAAGAAACCGTAGGAATAGAGAATTGGAATTAGGGTCATAAGAGAGATGCCGATGATTGATACCACGGCATAGGCTTTGCCAAGGAAGATGCAACAAAAGAGCATGACAAGGGAGCCTATGGTCCACACCCATCCTGCAAGGCGATGGGTATGATTCCAATTCTCCTCGTTATCGAGTGTCCATGGAAGGCGAAAGCCTATGGTGTAATTCTGTTTGCATGTAGGTAAATAATTTCCCATTATCAGCATGATTACGGATATGAGCGACATCGTTATCCTTCCAATGGGAAAATATTTTCCCAGTGCGTAGGAAAGTATCAGCAACGAGCAAAAATTGCCTATAAGCGGAATGAGAAACTTTACGAGCGTAGTAAGCTTCTGTTTTTTTTTCCTTCTCGGATCCGAATCCAGGGCGATGCTCACAATGATGTTGGTCACCAGCAGAATGGAGGGGATTCCATACACAGCCATTGCCTTTGAGGAATATCCATCCGCCTGGTCGTTGAGTGAGAAATGTGTTGCCATTCTCTCTGGTAATTGGGAATAAAAGAAGGAGCCATAGATAAAGGGAAGGATACAGAGGAGAGTGGTGATCAGCAGCATTCTATTTTGAATCTTGTTTTTCATTTGGTTCCTCCTTGGTGAAGTTTGAGCACCAGAGCATTATCTCCTCAAAGACCGAGGTGTTCAGTTCATAATATATGAAGTTCTTCTTCTTGGTCTCAACAATGAGATTTGCGTTCTTCAATTGGGAAAGGTGATAGGACACCGTCGCATTGCTTAGCGCCAGATGCGAGGCGATTTCTCCGGCATTGAGCTTGCCTTTTTTGAGCATCATAAGGATTTCCCTTCTGGTGCTGTCTCCTAAGGCCTTGAGGGTTTTTGACAATCCCACTGTTTCGATATCCTTCGAAATACCTATAGCATTTACTTGTGCTGTCTGTCAATGAAGAGTCAAAAAGGAATATGAATTGCGTTTTTCAAAATTATCATCTACAATAACACGCATACACAATTCGGGCGGGACTTTGGAAATTTTTCTTGGTTCGTTACGAGAGCTTGGTTCCTGCCTGGTGCAAAGAAGATTTTGATAATACATATGAAAAATAAGTTGCCGGATGCAAAAAAAATGCTTTGTGCATTAGGAGTTTTGCTGGTATTTCTTACTCCTGTTTTTGCTGGGCGTGTGCTATTTCTTAGTTCATATTCCCCAAGCTGGCGTGCAGTGCAACTCCAACTGAAAGGAATCGAGAGCACCTTTGAACATTTGGTTTCCGTGGATTATCTCTTTATGGATAGCAAGGACATCCCCTCATCTCAGAGCGAGGGATGGATTTTGGA
>JBAXZS010000169.1:0-5850 GCA_041670175.1 Sphaerochaetaceae bacterium
AATATAAGGACGTCAATGCAAAATAAGAGATCAAAACAATTCCTTAGCCAACAGGAACGGTGGATTCTTTTTTATGGCTTTGCATTGAAATAATGGTACAATCAGAAGTGAGGAGAATTTAAATGAAGAAAAGCTCAAGATTCTTAATCGCGTCTTTTGTTTTGACTCTGCTGATTATTCCTTGCTTGGTTGCACAAGGAACTCAGGAACAGGGTTCTCAGAAAGTTGTGCTGACTATGGGCTCATGGAGAACGGATGATGTCGAGCAGATGGGAAGGCTTCTGACGGAATACAAGAAGATTGCCCCAAATGTCGAGATTCAATTCCAGCCAACCAATCCTCCGGATTATAATGCCACTCTCCGGTTGCAGCTGGATTCAAAAACCGGGCCGGATTTGATGTATGCCCGTTCGTATGCCGCAGGACAAGAATTGTTCAATGCTGGTTATTTTGCTGATTGTACCGACATCCCCGGCTTGATGCAGAATTTCACCTCGTCGAATCTTGCTCCTTGGCGCATGCCAAATGGAAAAATGTTTGCTGTCCCATTTGCCGCAGTATCCCATGCGGTGTATTACAACAAGGATATCTTCAAGGCCAATGGTCTTGCCGTTCCGACCACTTGGGAGGAGTTCCTTGCAATCTGCGACAAACTGCAGAAGAAAGGGATCACCCCTCTTGCCAATGGTGTCGCCGATGAATGGGATATCCTGGAATGTTTTTTCTTAGGGATGTTGCCTGACTATGTGGGGGGAGCCTCTGAGAGAGTGAAGTACGAAAGTGGGGAGAAGAAGCTCAATGACAGTTCTTTTGTTGCCGCATACCAGGCGATGGCCGATGTCGCGAAGTATTGTCCGAAAGGGTATGAGTCTGTAACCTATAATGACAGTCAGGTATTGTTCAATACCCAGAAAGCCGCGATGTTCATTGATGGTTCCTGGACTGCAGGGGTGTATGCCGATGCGACTTTCAACTGGGGTGTGTTTGCCATCCCTGCACCGAAAGGAAGGAAGACCGCTATCTGTTTCCATCCTGATATGGCTATCACCATGAATACCACTACCAAGCATCCTGCGGAAGCAAAGGCTTTCCTGGCTTGGCTCTGCACCAAGGAAGGTGCCACCACCGCCAGTAAGAATCTGCCTTCTGGGTACTTCCCTATGATTAATTTCGAGATAAAATTGGATGATGTTCATGCCAATGAGTTTCTCGCTTTGAATTCAGGTAAGGAAACCGATGCTCGTTTTGTATGGCCGGCTCTTATGGATTTGTATTCTCCTATGAATCAGGCCGTGATTAAGGTCATGAAAGGTCAGTTGACTGCTCAGCAAGCTGCTGATAGTGTTGCTGCTCTGAAAAAATAATGTTGCATTTTCCGACTGCTGATTTTCAGCAGCCGGAAGCTTTTCAAGGAAGCATCAGATGTCAAAAAAGAAAAATTCCATAATCCCGCATGGGAACTATTGGATTATATATGTTTTGCCAGCCCTGCTGTTTTATGTGGTTTTCATGGCTTGGCCTTTACTTGATTCCCTTCGCTTGAGTTTGTTTACAGGGAACAATATCGCAACCCGTAAGTTCATCGGGTTTGGAAACTTCGTAAGACTATTTACTGAGGAGACTTCTCGCGCTCGATATTGGGGTGCTTTCGTACATACCTGGTATTTTTTCTTTATTCACATGCTGGTCCAGAACTGTCTGGGCATTCTGTTTGCCGTCATCCTTACCAATGCGACTATGAAAGGCAGACAGTTTTATCAGACTGTTATCTTCATCCCCACGACTTTCGCAGTGCTGGTGACCGGATATCTTTGGAAGTTGCTTCTGAACCCGGTATGGTGCGGGGATGTCCTCTCCAAGATGCATCTCTCCTTTCTTGTCCGGCCTTGGCTAGGGGAGTCTACCACGGCGCTTACCTCTGTTGCCTTGATTTCCTGTTGGCAATGGATGGGAATCCCTACAATGATGTTTGTAGCTGCATTGAGAAATATTCCTGAGGATTGTATTGAAGCGGCTGATATAGAAGGTGCGAATGCCTGGCAGTTGTTCGCACATGTGAAGCTTCCAATGATTCTTCCCGTTGTGGGGATGATTGCCATTTTGACATTTGTAAACAATTTCAATGCATTTGATGTCGTCTTTGCCACTGAGAATGTTAACGGGGCTCCTTCGTACTCGACTGACCTGATTGGGACCTTGTTTTACCGCGTTGGTATCGCAGGCCAGCATCCGATAGGGATTCCTGATACCGGTATGGGAGCTGCTATCGCAACCATAACTTTCATTGTTTTGTTGCTTGGGGTGCTTCCTGTGCTGAAAGCGACCCAAAGGGAGCAATAACATGGTAATATCCCTACGACGGAAAAACAAGCATATAGGGTCCCATGTGGTGATGTGTATCTGGTGTCTTGTTGTTCTTTTCCCTATCTGGGTTTTGCTTATTAATTCTTTCAAGACAAGACTGACAATTTACACAAACCCGTTTTGGGTTCCTGAGAAATGGAATTTTGGAAATTATAGTACGGTGTTCAAGGATGGCAATTTCCTTCTGTATTTCAAGAACAGCTTGGTTGTTGTCGTCCTTTCCTTGGCTTTGGTGCTGATTGTTTCCTCCTTTGCTTCTTTCGCCTTGGCTAATTGGAAAGGGAAGGCTTCACGTCGTCTATACTTGTTCTTTATTGCAGGCATGATGCTTCCCATAAAGATAGCATCCATCAAGTTGTTGGAGATTATGAGGGCACTGGGGTTGCTCAACACCATTTGGTCGCTTGTCCCCATCTATGTTGCCATGGGCTTACCAATCGGAATTTTCATTCTTACTGAGTTCATCCGTGAAGTACCTCGTGATTTGACCGAGGCCGCCATTATTGATGGTTCCTCCTATGTCAGGGTTTTCACCACAATAACGATTCCCTTGACCAGGCCGGCGTTGTCCACGGTGGCTATCTATAATCTGATTCCTTTTTGGAATGATCTTTGGTTTCCTCTGATTTTCATCAATGACGAGAAGCAGAAGACGTTGCTTCTTGGGGTCACCAGGTTGTTTGGGCAATATCAGACCGACTGGTCAAAGGTGTTGGCGGTACTGACCCTTTCAGCCATCCCTGTACTGGCTCTCTACCTTTGCATGAGTAAGCAGTTCATCCAAGGAGTAACCGCAGGAGCTGTCAAGGGATAATAAAAACTTCCGAGTCGAACGACCTGGAAGTTTTCTTACTACTTCTTGGATTCCGTCTATTCCGTGATATCGGGGATTCTGGTCTTGAAACTTTCCTGGAGGTCTTCCTTGGTCATCCCTTCTCGGAGAATGACGAAAATAGTATCGTCCCCTGCAAGTGTTCCTAGGATTTCTGGAAGGGCAAGGACATCAAGGGCAATGGCGACACTGTTGGCATGTCCTGATCTTGTCTTGATAACTCCGAAATTCCCACTGAACTCGATGGAAAGAATTCCTCGACGGACATCTTGGATGTAACTCTTTTCACTTTCGCTGACCAGGTCGTTTTCAGGCAGCGCATAGTAATAGCCAGACCAACCATCAGAGATTTTCCCGACTTTTAACATTTTCAAGTCACGGCTGAGTGTGGCTTGAGTGACATTATAACCTTCATGCTTCAGCATCTCCAGCAGGGCATCCTGATTATCGATTCTGTTACTTTTAATTAATTCTTTAACTACTGCAAGGCGGTTGTGCCGTTCTCTCATGAAAACAACTCCTTATTGTATATACGGAAAAGCATGTATAAATATACAGTAGAACAAGAGGATTTGCAATGACAAAGAATTGCCAAAAGCATATTTATAGGTCACAATGGAATAAAGACTATCTGGAGGAAAGGATATGATTGCAGTTTTTGTGATTATTGCTATTGTCGTAATTCTGGCTTTGTATTATGTGAGTGTATATAATAAATTAGTAAGAACCAAGAACCAAGGAGAGGAAGCGAGTGCTGCCATTGATGCACACCTCAAGCAACGTTACGATTTGGTTCCGAACTTGGTAGAGACTGTTAAAGGTTATGCCGCTCATGAGAAAAATACACTTACCGCAGTCATCGAGGCAAGAAACAAGGCCATGAGTGCTACCACACTGGAAGAGAAGGATGAGGCCAACAAAGGTTTTAGCTCGACTCTTAAGAGCCTGTTTGCATTAAGTGAGGCTTATCCTGACCTGAAGGCCAATACGAATTTTCTCGATTTACAGAAACAGCTTCAGAAAATCGAAGAGGAATTGCTTTCTGCTCGTAAATATTACAACGCAGTGATTAAAATATTGAACAATATCATTGAGGTTTTTCCTTCTTCGATTGTGGCTTCCCTGGCTCATTACCAAAAGAAAGCCTATTTGACTATTGAGGATGAAGCTCGTTCTCGTGTTGAGGTGAAGTTTTAAATGCGCCGTAATTCATTGTTTCTCATTGTCATCCTCTGTCTTTGTGCTATGACATCGTTGTTTGCCCAGGATTATCGTATCACCGATTTTCGTATGGACATTACCGCCGATGCAAGTAATACCTTACATGTGATCGAGGACCTTGATTTTCAATTTGACGGTCCTCATCATGGGTTTTATCAGGAGATACCTGTTCGTTTTGGGAAAAAACGCGTAATCCTGTCAAATTTAAAGGCTTCCGAGCCTTTAACAGAGGACAAGGTCTCTTCTGATTGGGTTACGTATCGTGTCGGATATGCCGACAGGACAGTGCAAGGTACTCATTCCTATACCTTGAGCTATGATTATGCCATAGGGGATGATGGGAACAATGAATATGATGAAGTCTATTATAATCTTCTAGGGACCGGATGGGAGTGTGCCGTCGATAATTTTAGTTTCACCTTGCATATGGACAAACCAGTGGACAGTTCCCGCATTTGGGTCACCCGTGGTGTCTATGGCTCCACTGAAAAAGAAACTGTCTCTGTCTCCGCTGATGGGAAGACCATCAGTGGAAGGTATAAGAATCTAGGCAATGGTGAGGGGCTGACTATCCGTGTTGAGTTACCTCAGGGGTATTTCTCAGAGGTGAGGCCTTACGTTGACATGACTTTGCTTTATGCCATCCTTTGTATGATAGCTAGTATTGCGACCATGGTGCTTGCCTATTTCCTTTTTAACAAGTATGGACGGGACAAGGTCTTGGTACCGGTGGTCCGCTATACACCTCCTGAAGGCCTTTCCCCTCTTGAGGTCGGTTTCCTTGCGGATGGGGTCGTCGATCCCAAGGACCTGACCTCGATGTTGTTCTATTGGGCGGATCAAGGTTGTCTTACCATCGAACAGGTCACAAAGAAGAAGATGGTGTTCACAAAAATCAAGGAGCCCGGGACTTCCAAGATTCATGAATTGAAATTTTTTGATGCATTCTTTGCTTGTGGTACAGATGGGGTTGTTGAGATGAAAGATCTCAACACAGAAGGATTTGCACGTGCGGTGGAACGAGCGAAAAGCGATACCCTTTCCTACTTTACCAAAGCTCGCTCGCTTGTTGACCAAAAAGCAGAAAGAAAAAAATTGCTGGTCTTCCTTCTTACGGTTGTCCCTCTT
Organism: Sphaerochaetaceae bacterium; assembly: GCA_041670175.1. GTDB lineage: Bacteria > Spirochaetota > Spirochaetia > Sphaerochaetales > Sphaerochaetaceae > JBAXZS01. The sequence goes on from JBAXZS010000169.1 coordinate 5,546, forward strand.
CTTTTTTCTGCTTTTGCCTCCACGTGGGATTATCTGGCTGGTATTACGGTAGCTGTTCTTGGCTTGGGTATTGCCGATAGTGTTGTCTCGACCGCTATCTTCTCCCATCTGATGAGCCATTGGGAGATGAAAAAAAGCGCTTCCCGGTTTTTTTCCTTCTTTGTCTTGGGGATTATCAATCTCGTGTTTGTCGCTATCTGCTGGGTTTTAATCAGTGAGGCGGGCCGAGGTGGGTTCTCTTTCCTTTTGGCTTTGTGTGCAACAGTTGTACCTGCCATTATTTCTTCTTTGGGATCTCTTACCGG
>JBAXZS010000170.1:0-5827 GCA_041670175.1 Sphaerochaetaceae bacterium
ATCTGAAGGGAATTGTCGACTCAATTTCAAAATATACGCAACAGTCCAGCATGGATGTTATTTCCGTTGATGATGTCATGGCGGCCGCAAAAGCGTTCGGTGTCACCGGAATGGAAATTTATAACAACGTCCTCCTTACATCCCAGCAGACAAAAGGGATGAAAGAGCAGATTGAGATTCAGGATAAAATACTTGCGAAGGATCGTGAGATTACAAAGGCGGCGGAGAGCAGGAACAATGCCACATCAGAATATACATCCACGCTTACCAATCTTATTGATAGGATGTCCGAGGCGGGTAAGGTGGCTCCCGATAGCATAGTGGACGAAAAAGCGTCCCCGACATCCGTTACGAATCAAGTCTCCTCGGATATCGACAAAATGATAAAGGAATTTGTAGCCAAAGCCCCAGCGGAATTCGTTTCGGGCATTGAAGGCAAACTCGGGACAATCGACCTTTCCAAGGCACTTGGTGACAAAAACAAGGCGGCAAGCGCATTATATGACGCATTGAATAACGCGATCATCTTGGCGGGGAAAAAGCGTGACGAATATATCGCATTGTCCGAATCCTCCACCGAGGCTGTGGATAAAACATTCTATACCAAGCTCGCCAACGACGAAAAATCCCTCATCATCATGCTCACCAATGGAATGAGCAAAGTTGTCGAATCTTATGGGGAATCCGTCTCGCAGATAAACTTTGAGACACAGAATAAGGCGATCAGCAAACAGCTTGCACAGCTTGAGCAGAAAAACAAGCTTGAGCAACAGTACATCTTCAATGGTGACAGCACGGTAAACACTCTCATGGCGCAATACAATGCCGAGCTCGAGCTGAAGGTATTGCTTGACGAGAAGAAAATCACACAGGCGGACTACAACAGGCTTCTTGCCGATTCAAACAAATATTACAGCAATGACACCGAGAAGGCGAAGGCGCTGTATGATCTCTCAAAACAGATGGGAGATTTATCCGCAGCAATAAATCCGTTCGGCGATGACGAGCGAATTTCCGAATATCTGAAATACCTCAAGAGTACCAAGGAATCAAACATCGCGCTTGCCGCATCATTCGGGCTTATCAAGGACGGAAAGATTGATTTGCGTGGTGCGGATGAGGAGACGTTGAAGGCGTATAACGAGGCGAGGCTTAAACTTGAAGTCGATGCCGAGCGTGATTACACCAACGCCTTGCGTAAGATACAGAACGGTTTGCTCTCCTCGCTCAAGGATCTGTCCGTTTCTCTGGATGACGAAAACAGAAAGCTCATGCAGGGACTCGCCGTCCCATACAATGAGAGTTCCGTGCAATCCGCATCACGCAACCTTGGCGCATCCAGAGCATCGAACGCCGTATTGGTGCAAAAGGAGATGGAAAAGCTCCTGAGTCCGAGCGAGGTGAAGGCGATAAAGGATTCCGGTGGCGCGATCAGCGCCGAGATGATGCTTTCCGCTGAGGAGATAAAGAGGGTTTCCGTATATAAGACGCATCTTGAGACCAACGCCGAACTTGAATACCAACAGTCGCTTAAGGAAGCGCGCGATGCCTCACTTGACCAGATAAAATCGCTATGGGAAAACCTTGGAGATGTGGGAATGGTCAAGGGATGGGAGGACATTTATGACAACACCAAGGCATATGCGCAGACCGAGGCCGGAGGTGGCTTGTCCGAAGAGGATGCGTCCTCATTGGCGACAGGGAATGTAATCGTCGCTGTTATCCTTGAATTTGCCAAACATGTAAAGGCGGTCAATGAGATATTTGGTATCATAACCACGATGTTTGAGGAACTTGGGCCCATCGTCAATGACTTTCTCCAGCCGTTTATCCCGGTAATCAAAATAACTGTCTCAAACCTAAATGCTGTCGTGCCGATACTCACTTTGCTTTTCCCAATCATAAAAGCGGTCGCAACGGCATTCACATGGATCGCCACCGTGGTGAACTTTTCTGCAAAAGTATTCCAATATGCGATGGGGAAGATAACATTCTGGACTTCGAGTGACGACATATCATGGGATGAAGTACAGGCGGTATGGGGTAATGGCGTAGAGACCACCAAAGAAATATGGGCAATGGAAATTGACGCGAGGGCCTCATATGTATCGGATCTTACCGACGCACAGAAGGGGGAGATTGACGCTTACAAAAAAATGTATGAGTCGGGCGTTCTTAATCTTTCGGAATACCTTGGGTATCGAAATTCAGTGACGGGAGGCACCAACACCTCTTCCATCCAGAAGTTCGCCACAGGCGGAGATTTCATCACGACAGGACCGAAGCAAATATTGGTAGGCGAGGCCGGTGCGGAACATGTGGTGATAGAGCCAATTTCTTCACGAAACAGCTACCAATCGCTGAAAAGTGGTGGTACTATGATAGGAGGTTCCAGAACGTTCTCCCCGACCTTCAATATTGTGTCCAACGACCCGAAGGAGACGGCGAGGATGGTGGAGGATACTTTAGCCAAGATGGAACGCAAGGGGGAAAGGTATGCCAGTTAGCACAAGATGGGGAATGAATTATGAGCTCTTGTTCCCTGATGATACCGCATGGACTGACATCACCTCTCTGGTGGATTCGAGACAGACGAAAGTATCCCTTATAGGGCTTTCCAGCGACATGAAATCGGCGGTCAACACTTGTACGTTTGAGATGCGTTATTCAAGCGACACCAGATTATCATTGCAGAAATATGTCATGCAACGCTTGTTGAACGCCAAGCAATCCATGGATACGGTGCTGTTCAGGAAAACGGGCACCGATTCATTTTATGGCAAGGTTGACCTTGGAAGCGTGGCGCAGAAAAACACACGCATCCCGGGGTTCATCACCATCGAATGCGACGATATGAGCTACAAGCTCTACGAGGATATGCCCAACTCTTTCGAGTATCCCGACAATGACGACCTGAGCGACGAGGGATGGGCTGTATTCGACCCGGCTGACCCGGCACACTCAATCATCCACTCTTTGCTGTTGGACGCAGGCTACACCATCTCTGACATCGATGCGGGGCTATCCGATACCATTTCTCAGAAGATAAAACGCATCGTCTATGATGCGGACGATAAAAGGCAATACATAGATCTCATTGACATCCTCCTGATGGAGTGTTGCGCCGTGCTGGATGTCAGCGATGAGGGGAAATTTTATATAAGATCGCTTGTGAATGAATCCCCTGTATCGTCAAAGGTAATTACCAAGTACTTCGATAATACGGGCGTGAACAGCAAGTGCGGTGATTATTGGCATGACGGCATCAAGCTGGTATGGTCGACCCTTAAGGTCTCCTCAGATGTCATGCTCTACAACGCGAACATCTCGGATGAGATGGATGATGACAACAATATAATCGGGGAGGAGGTGAAGCCGTCGACGTATTGGCCTGAAGGGGCGGATGAGGAAGAGGTGTACCAGGAGTTCGACGCGACGTTCCTTGACCGGGAATATTACACCAAGCAGACAAGCGCCAAGAACAAGGATTTGTCCCTCATCTCCACAAAGAATGTGTATTATGAGATATCCAAGGATTCTGACATCATCCTTGCGAGCAATCCCCCTGAGATAACCCCATTGAAGGCGAGGGTGTACTTTTACAACAAGAGCGCAACTAATTCACGCTATATCAAGGCATTCGATATTATGGGGGATGCGCTCTACCGATATAAGGAGAACACGTCGACATATCCCGAGACGGCGGTAAAGGCGGAGGATTATACCTCTGAGTTCATCTATGATTCCGCAATGGCGCAGAAATTCGCCAACCATTATTTCCAGTTCCGCAAGTATGGCGACCTTTCCCACACATGGACAGAGGATAACACAGACCTTTCCCTGTTTGATGTGGTGACGGTATCCCCTCCGAATTCGGCGATATCGTCACTTGCCATGATTGTGTCCATCACAAGGACATACGTCACCCCCGCAGTGGTGCGGAGCGAGATACAGGCGATAGGCATCACCGCTTTCAACTCAGAGCCATTAAGAACACGATCCATCGTCTCAGGCGCACCGCAGACCAACACGGGACCTGCTGGAAGCAACGGAACGATATCTGTCGTGCAATACGCCTTGGGAACCGAGGATGCGCCATATACAGGCGGTATCGTAGTTGGTGATGACACCAATGACGTTGCCGATGACGAATACATTCTTGGAATTGATGATGTTTGGGGATATGAATATCCTACCCCTACTACCGGAGAATTCGTCTGGAAGCGTGAGGGTACATACACTCCACCCGAGCTTTTCCCTTCCTCCTTTACCATAACTCGTGTGACGGCAGACCCTGTAAGGAGCATGTCAATCCGTGCCACATCCGATGCGCTTTACACGACCTCAAGAGGTGTGCCAAAGAGCACAACGATTGAGTTTACCGCCCTGTTGCAGAACATGGCGATTGCGGTGGCTTCTGATATCACATGGACTTGCACCGATACGGGCGTTACCCTCACCCCAAAAACAGGCGACATCTACACCGTCATACTTGATACCTCAGAGGTTACGGCAGAGTCATTCTTCATCGAGGCTTCGCTTGCGTATCGTGGCGTGAGCTATACGGCACAGATTCCGATGAACAGGGTGGCTGATGGAAAACCAGCGCCAATGAAACTATCGATGGCTACTGCGGAAACTCCTATCGAAACGCCTGAAGGAGAGCCTTTAGTGGCTGGTGATTTCTTTCTTGTCGGAGAGGAATTTACCGAGGGCGGTGTGACGTATGAGCTTGGTACTCTCTGGGAATATACTGGTGATACTTGGATCCTCAGCACTGACAAGGTAAAAGCGATGGCGGCTATGGGTGATTTTGTTACCATAGCAGCCAGTGCCAGTGATAGTGTCTTCTGCCGGCTTATAGCCAAGGAAGTATATGCGCAGACCGCTGTGATCGAGGAGATATTCTCAAAAGAGATCAGGGTCACCAAAGATGGTTCGATCGGGTCTGAGGATTTTTCTGAAAACTCCGGAGGTATACCGGAATCCGGCTTCATGTTTGACAATCCCATTACTCCCACAGGAAGAAAAGGGCGTGTGCGAGCAAATGGAGGGGTATTCAACAATACAACAATCTATGGCACGATCATCCATCCTGCACTTGAGACAAGAGTTTCATCGCCGGAAACTCCGGTCGTGTTTCCCTCAAAGATTGCTTGGAATCGCAAGGATTTCTGGGGTGCTCTCTCTGTTGCTGAAAACTCTGCTGACATGATTTCCACTAATCTGGATATTTCCGGTACATCATACTCATACCTAAGAAAGATAACATCTGCTACGTTTGAGAAAGAGATAGTTGGATTTGCAAGATATACTGCAACTTCAGAAGATGAAAGTGAATATTATACATCTTATGGGAAAGGGAGCATTCGAGTAAATGCCACTACGCTTTATGGATCTTATCCCCCATATTATGCAATAGCTTATATAGAGATTTATATTGATGGGGTAAAAGTTTCCATACTTGGAAATACAAAACAGGGTATAAGTTATCATGAAGTTGTTTTATCTGTATTAAAAGGATCATCAATCAGAATACGAAGGTTTGCCGGAACAAATGACCCCGGTGCCGGAACCTTATATACTGAATATGGTATTAATTGGCGTGGTATCCAAAATAGCCTTCAAGTCTCTAATTCCACCACCTCTTGGGACACCATCGAGGGTATGGCATCAGACTACCTTGTCCGTGGACGCTGGCAATGCTCAAGTCCAATAACCTTTGACTCAAATAACAACAGGTCCTATGCGCTTGCGAATACCTTTATTGCTGGGTTCTTGGATTTGCCAGAGGGTGTGCAGATTCAGGCTGACAGCTCTGTGAGTA
>JBAXZS010000171.1:0-5702 GCA_041670175.1 Sphaerochaetaceae bacterium
ATTACAGGAAAGCAAATATCCCGAATCCGAATTGTGGGAGGCGGAGCCAAGAATTCCATTCTTAACCAGCTCACTGCAACAGAAACTGAAAAAAATATCATCGTCGGGCCAGTCGAGGCCACTTCATTGGGAAATATCTTTAATCAGATGAAAGCGCTCCATTACATTTCAAGTATTCAAGAAGGTGCAAATAAATTAAATAAATGTTTGTAATGTTATACATATGTGTAAATTATGTTTTCAAGAGATTCGTTTGTGTGTGAATAGTATGCTCTGTGATTTTTTTGTAATATCTTTTCTTATAACAACTGTAAACGTTTACACATTTTTCTTGACAAATGTATGTTTCGATGCAAATCTTGTAAGTATACCGTACAGGTAAAAACGAAAAAGGAGAAAAACATGAGAAAGAAGGTGTTGATTGTCCTGACTGCTTTAGCCCTGTTAATGCCAACTGTTTTTGCACAAGGGCAAGGCGAAGTTGCCAGTGGTGCCAAAGAGGTGAAAATGGGAGCGTTGATTCGTAATCTTAATGAGCAGTTTGTGAAAGATTATGCAGAGAATCTCAAGGCCCTCGCTGCTAAGCAAGGCGTGCAGCTGGACTTGCAGGATGCACAAGGTGATGTTGCAAAGCAACTTGACCAGTTGAATACGCTGATTACCCGTGGCTACAAGTATTTTGTAATCATTCCTCAGGATACAAGCGCCACAGAACAGATGTGCAAGCAAATCCTGAAGGCAGGTGGTGGTGCCGCATTCAGTAACATTCAGCCGTCTGTTGATGCTTTGAAAGTCGGAAAGACGTTCTTCTATGCATCCTCACCGGAAACTGTCGCCGGACAGTATCAGGCTGAGATCGCCGATGAGTATTTCAAGGCTAATCCTGACAAGGCCCCAGGCAAGAAACTGAATATCATCTATATCGAAGGACAGCTTGGTCATCCTGCACAAGTTGCTCGTGAAACTGGGTTCGTCACAAAATGCCAGGAACTTGGCTATACAGTCAATTTCGTTGCAAAAGATACAGCCAACTGGACTCCTGACCAGGCACAGGAAAAGATGGATACTTGGATTGCCGCACACAGAGGTCAGTTCAATCTTGTTGTTGCGCAAAATGATGCCATGGCTCTCGGCGCCGTTGAATCCATGATCACCAACAAAATGGTCAAGAACAATCATGACGATGGAACAATCCTTACAGTCCCAGTGCTAGGTATTGATGCAACAAAGGATGGCTTGAATTCAATGGACCAGAACAAGTTGTATGCCACCGTCTTGCAGGATTCAGTCGGACAGTCCACAACGGCATTTGAGCTTGTTGCCGCAATGGCGAACGGGAAGACTGCGTTTGGTATGACCGCGGGGGGTATCGCTCCTGCAAAGCAGGTCATTGAAGAAGTCCCTGCAAATGATCCTGCCATTATTGGGCAATGCTATTTGGTTCCGTTCAAGCCGGTCACCAAGAAGAACTACAAAGAGTTCATGTAAACTTAATGGACAGGTGCCTGCCAGTTTCAGGCAGGCACTTCCAGCAGCATAAGGGTAATCATCGTAAAAGAGGAAGGCAAAATGGATGAGAACTATGCACTTGAGATGAGTGGCATTACCAAGATATTTCCGGGAGTGAAGGCGCTTGATAATGTGTCGTTCAAGGTGAGACCTGGTTCAGTGCATGCGCTCATGGGCGAGAATGGAGCCGGCAAATCCACATTGATGAAGTGTCTGTTCGGTATTTACAAGGCGGATTCAGGTGTGGTGCGGTTGCATGGCAAGGAATGCCATTTTGTGGGGACCAAGGATGCTTTGGAAGCTGGTGTTTCCATGATTCAGCAGGAATTGTCCATTGTCCCTGAACGTACGGTTTCTCAGAATCTTTGGCTTGGACGTGAGCCATTAAACAAATATCATTTGATTGACCATGCAAGGATGATTCAGGATACCAAGGATGCGTTGCATAAGGTCGAGTTTGATTTTAATCCGAATATCCGGATGTCTTCGCTCTCAATCTCGCAACAGCAAGGTTGCGAGATAGCTAGAGCTGTCTCCTATAATGCCACCATCGTGGTGATGGATGAGCCGACAAGCAGCCTGACCGAGAATGAGGTCGAGCATCTTTTTAAGATTATCAGGATGCTCAAAAGCCAAAATGTGGCGATTGTCTATATCTCCCATAAACTGGAAGAAATATTTGATATAGCGGATACGGTTTCCGTGATGCGTGACGGGCAGATGATTGGGACGTATGATGTCAAGGCAATCACTAATAATCAGCTGATTTCTCTCATGGTAGGACGAGAGACGACCCAGCGTTTCCCTCCAGTGGAAAACAATCCCGGTGATGTTTGCCTGGAAGTGAAAGGTCTTACTTCGCCGAATCCTCGTTCATTCAAGAATGTGGATTTTTCTTTACATAAAGGAGAAATTCTTGGTGTTGGTGGTCTTGTAGGGGCGCAGAGGACTGAATTGATGGAAGCTGTCTTCGGGGTGCGGAAGTTTTGTTCTGGCACCGTGGCTATCAACGGGAAAGAATACCATTCCCTCACACCAGAGCAGGCGATAAGTGCTGGTGTCGGCATGATAACCGAGGACCGGAGGGGAAGCGGCATCATACCATTGATGTCCGTCACCGATAATACAACTATCGCCAGCCTGAAGCATTACGAGAATAAAATCAGGTTGCTTGAGCATGCGAAGTTAGAAAAAGTTGCAAAGAAGTACAACAATGAACTCAATACAAGGACTCCTTCCATGAGAACGGCACTCATGAATCTTTCAGGGGGGAACCAGCAGAAGGTCATTGTGAGCCGGTGGTTGATGACCCTACCTGATATCCTCATCATGGACGAGCCTACGCGTGGTATTGATGTAGGGGCGAAATATGAAATCTACACAATCATGGCAAGGCTGGTGAAACAAGGCAAGGCAATCATCATGGTCTCCAGTGAGATGCCTGAGTTGATTGGTATGTGCAAGCGAGTGATGGTCATGTGTGCAGGAAGGCATACAGGTACACTGGAAGGTACGGAAGTCACCCAGGAGAACATCATGAGACTCGCAACGAAATTTTCAGAGTAAGCAAGAGGGGAATAAGGAAATGGATAGGAAAATAAATGCGAAAGGTGTGAAGAATGTTGCGAGCAAGTACACAACGTGGATTACCTTTATTTTGATGTTCTTTGTGTTATCGGTGCTCACGAAAGGTGCTATTCTCCGGTGGGACAGCATCCGTAACCTGATGATTGCGGAGAGTGTCAGATCCTTTGCCGCCCTCGGTGTTGGTATGATCATCATCACCTGGGGTATTGATCTTTCCATTGGATATGTAGTCTGTCTTACCGCCTCGGTTGCCGCTTCGTTTGCGCAGGACCCCTCCTATGCCTCTGCTATTTATGCAGGTCATAGTTTTCCTCTTGTCGTCCCTATCCTTACGGCAATCGCTGTGGGAGGTCTTTTTGGTTTGTTCAATGGATTGCTTGTCGCCTATGGCAACATCCATCCTTTTATCGCTACGTTGGGATCCATGTCCATTGCCAAGGGCTTGCAGCTGATCTACACAAAGGCCGCCGTTGTCGGTTCCTTGAACCAGAGTTTCAAGAATATTTCACAGGGAAGTGTAGGGCCGATACCGAATCTCATCATATATGTGGCGATTGCTGCGTTCTTTGTCTGGGTGGTGCTGGCGCATACAAGACTAGGATCCAATTTCTATGCCATCGGGGGTAATAAGCAGGCGGCTTTGGTCTCAGGCATCAATGTGAAGCGAGATCTCATCAGCGTGTATACTTTCGCAGGTCTCCTCTACGGCTGTGGAGGGACCCTCCTCGCTTCCCGTCTTGGCCTTGCCAACAGCCTGACGGCCAACGGTATGGAACTTGATGCCATTGCAGCGGTCACTGTCGGGGGAGTTTCCCAGACAGGTGGAGTAGGAAAGGTTTCCGGTATGATTCTCGGCGTCTTTACCATAGGGCTGATCAACTATGGCATGTCCTTCCTTGGGATTGATTCTTACTACCAGCAACTGGTGAAGGGTTTCATCATCATCATCGCTGTGTATTTCGATATGCGCAAGTATGCGAAAAGGAATTAATCTGTTCATGGTTCTCGCTATTGTATAAAGCCGGCCTTCGTGACACGGTTCTGTCAAAAAGCATTTCCAGAAATACAGAAAAGGGCGATAGGTGCTTTTCCTGATTCTTTGAGGCTCTGCTTTTAGATTGAACGAGACAGGGGGTTGAGGGTATCATTACGTTCATGAGAAGAAGGAGCATGACATGGCGAATCGTAGCGCAACCATCAAAGATGTAGCGAGAGAAGCAGGAGTTTCCATTGCGACAGTATCCCGGGTCCTGAACCGACTTGGCAATGTCAACGGGAAGACTTCCGAAAAAGTCATGGTCGCTGTCCTGAAACTGAATTATCAAAGTAACCAGATAGCCCGTTCCCTGAAGACGAATACAACGAAACTGATTGGCTTTATCACCCCCGAGGTTGATAATCTTTTTTTCATGCAGATTTTTCATAATTTGGAAATAGAACTGGCACCTTATGGATATTCCATCATACTTTGTTCCTCGGATAATAGTGTCGAGGAGGAAGCGAAGAGATTCTCCATGCTCCTTGAAAGGAATGTCGATGGAATAATTTTCGTACCAGCGACAAATGACTGCAGTAACCTGGAACCTTTGATGAGGGAGGATGTTCCTGTGGTTATGGTGGACCGCTATGCCTCGGGACTTGATGTCGACATGGTGCTGAGCAATAATCTGAGCGGGGCTTACCAACTCACCAAAGCGTTGATTCTTGAGGGACATGTCCGTATTGGTTTTATTGGAGGCAATCCCCATCTCAACAATGCGATGCAACGGTTTGAGGGATACAGGAAGGCGATGATTGAGGCCGGTCTTGCCATCGATGAAAGTTTTGTCTGTATGGAGGGCACAAGCCAGGAAGCGGGTTTTGCTATGATGAGCAAGTTGATGCACAAGGAGAACAGGCCGAATGCTTTTGTCCTTGAGAATGATTCCACGCATCTTGGCGCATCCGCTTATCTTATGGGCGAGGTGCCGTACGAACAACGCAAGAACATCGTGTTTGCGAGTTATGATTTCCTGTACTATGCGCCTCTTTTGACCTTCTGCCATTATGCCATGGGGCAACCCCTGGATTTTGTGGGAATCAGCGCAGCCCGTTTGATGGTCAACCGGCTAAAGTTCAACAAGGACGCGGAGCCTCGGAAAATAGTGCTTGAGCCACGTATGAAAGTGATGGTGGCCCATGGAGGCATCCTTACCGATCCAATCAATCAGGACGCCATAGAGCCTGCTATCAACAAGTTGCATTGAGTTGCCTCTTACCTTTGTTTTTTTCTCCAGTCCGCTGGTGATGTCCCGTACTTATCATGGAAAACTGAATAGAACCGTTGTAAAGAACCGAAACCGCTTTCCTCTCTTATCTGGCAGATGCTGTGATCCGTTGTGCGGAGCAGCGAAACAGCAAGGGCAAGTCGTGTATCCTGGATCTCTGCATTGAGTGTCCTTCCTTTTGCTTTCCTGAAGTGGTTTTCGATTGTCCGTCTGCTGCACGGAAGTTTGTTGATGACATCTTGTGCGCAAATGCCTGAGGATCCCTTTTCCTTGATGATTCTCAGAGCTTGGGCAACAAGACGGTCGCTCTCCATGATGATTGCGGTCGATTCACGCTCG
>JBAXZS010000172.1:0-5691 GCA_041670175.1 Sphaerochaetaceae bacterium
GCGGCAGGCGAAGGTGTCGCCAGGAAGCAGCAACAAGGGAATCCTGTCGGTGGTGGCGAGTGCGGCTGCAGTGACCAGATTCATCGCACCGGGACCTATGGAGGTGGTGACAGCGATGATCTGCCTGCGATTGTGCTGTTTGGCAAATCCCACTGCGGCATGAGCCATCCCCTGCTCATTGCAACCCTTATAGAACTTCAACTGGTGCCCGGTCTGTTCCAAAGCCTCACCGAAACCGACGACACATCCATGGCCGAAGATGCCGAACACTCCTTGGACGAATTTCTCCTCTTTGCCATCGAAAGAAACATATTGGGCATCAAGAAACCTCACCAATGCCTGCCCCATGGTCAATCGTACCGTCTTACGCATGCACTTCCTCCTTGAAAGGCTTTTCAGGCCAAATCTTCACGTCTTTTTCCAAAAGCCACTTGTCCTTGTCGCGGTAATACCTCGTCGTGGGAAGCCATTTGTTCCCGGGAAGCTGGGCGATCATCCAAATGTAGTACATGGCATAACCGGGAGCCGCGACTTGGCTGTGGGTATGTCCGGGCTCGATTAAAGAAATGTCACCTTCCTGTACAATGGTCGCTTCGTCTTCAAGCAGGGAAACCCCGAATCCCTGATGAGGAAAAAATTTATAATAGTAGATTTCCGGTTGCGGGTGGTCATGGGGTGGATAGCTCGACCAACGGCCAGGATGGTTGATTACTTCTCCGAGCACCATGTTCGAATAGGGTGCGATCTCCCCATCGAACACGGTCCGCACTGAACGGGTTGAGGCACCATCAAGTATGCCTTTGCCGAAGATGTCCGTACGCACATCCCTCTTCCTGTAGAGCCTTGCGGCGAAAATCTGCTCATTTTTGCTTCGCTCCACGCAGAGTTCGCTCGGTGCGCGCGCGACAATTTTCACCGGCATTTCTTTGGGGACATGCAGGACGACAGGTTCCTCGTCGAAACAGGATCTCCGCACGGCATCACAGGTATGGTCCTCCCAGAAGAACCGCACATCCCCCTGAATCAGGAGAAACGCACGTTCCAAAGGCAGGGAGCACTCGTAGGATTCGCCCACCCCCAAAAGGACAATGCCTGTGTCCAGCATCATTTCCTTATGAACCCCGTCCAGTTCGGTCAGGCTGTTGTAGCCATGCTGGAAAGGTCTTCTTTTTTTCACTACCATACATCGCTCCTTAAAAATGCAAACGTTTGTATTTCATTCTATTCCGCTTTCACACACCGTCAAAAGGAAGCCTCATCTCGCTTCGATGATATGTCTCCTCACTGCCGCACTCACCGCTGCATCGAACGGGACAAAGCTCTCCGTGGTGTACTCACAGATGAATTTCTCCCGGTAATCCCTCAGAAAATGGAACACCCCGTCCAAGGGGACCTTTCCGAAGAAGGGAGGCACATGGATGTCCCCCCTGCCAAAAGTCCTTCGGTACCCCATCTGCTCCACGTCGTACGCAACCCGGTCATCAATCCTCAGTGGATCGAATATGCCCATGTTGTCGTTGACATGAACATGCCCAACCCAGGGGACCGCTTTCTCGACCATTTCCAAATAATCGAATCCAAAATGCCGAGACGCAAGAAACCCATGCCCTGTATCCAAAGTCATCTTCAGGTTGGGATGGCGGATCGTCGACACCATCTCGATAACGGGGAGCATCCTTTCCACCTCGATGTTCTCAATGCAGAGCGTCACACCAAGTTCGGCAGCTTTGTCTGCGGCTCGCACATGATAATCGTAGAATTGCTTCTCCACGCGAGGATCCTCCGTTTGCACCTCGTAGTGCAACACCAGGGGATTAGCTCCCAACCAGTGGCACAATTCAATTGAGGATTTCAACACGTTCCAATGGATGGCGATGTCCTTCTTCTCCCTCATATCCAGGCCTCTTCCGATATGGGCGGAGTACCCGAGGGGAAACTCCTTGAGCACGCTGCCTACCAAATCGGCCCAACAGGGACATATCTCTCCTCCGATGATAAGAGGGAACATGTCGAGAGCGAACTCGACTCCATCAAAGCCTGCCCTCTGCAATCGCCCCAGTTGTTTTCTCAGCTCCTCCGGCGTCTTGCAGGGAAGGAGCTTGATGCCGATGAACGGTTCACTTCCCTGCATCTTTCTCCATCCTTTCCAACACATCCTCCCGTCTTTGGGTGAACACTCCGGGATGTTCCATCTTTATCGAGCAAAGCGCCGCGGCATACCTGACCGACTCTTCAACGGAATGTTCTTTTCTCCATGCAAGATAAGCGGAGAAGGTGGTGTCGCCCCGTCCTGTCCTTCCACTGTTGTTCCTGTTGGTGTAAGGAGCGCGGGCGAGAAGTCCGTCACCATGACAAATCAAGACCTCGGTGTTGAAAGTCAGCATCACCTCTTTTGCACCCCAATCATGAAGCATGCGGGCGGCTTTCTCCCTGTCCGACGAACCGGTAAGAATCTCCGCCTCCGCCGCATCAACCTTGAAATAGGTGATATGGGGCAACATCTCACGTTTCCGTGGCCATTCCTCGCTTTTCATCGTGCCGTCGAGGAGAGCCCGTCGGACCACCCCCTGGGCATCGACAGCAATTTTCGCCTTGGTTTCCATCGCAGTGATGAACTCATCAGGAATCTCATCGACGAACAGTCCTGCAAGATAGAAGAGGGGGGCTATGGTATCGGGGATATCGTCCAATCTGAACGATCTGGCCCGGGAAAGCAGAGAGACATCCCGTTTCTCCTTGTCCGCCGTATGGAATACATTTCTGATGGATGTGATGGCAGGGCTCTCCTGAAACACCCAGTCAATTTTGGGAAGCAACAGTCCTTTTCGGATCTCCTTCTCAGAAGCAGGCAATTTGGTCAGCACCTGTACGGGAAAGCCGGAACGGGCGATGGTCGCCGAACCATAGACGACGGCTCCGCCGATGCCGATTGTCTCCTTTCCCTGCCAATCGACAAGCACATCACGGGAAATATGCCCTACCATGGTGATATCGTGTTTCATACATTTCCTCCCTGTTCCCTCGGCAACACGTGCAAACTCCTGTTCTTGAAGGCGATGCCGACTTTGCTCCCTTGGGGGAATTGGGGCTGGTATTGGGGGTCCGCAACTTCAATCTGCAGTATCTGTTTGTTGGGTATCTGGATTTCATAGAGCATCTGCGAACCAAAATAGACCGCATTAGTGATGACACCGTCCAACAAATCATTATTCCCTTTCGGCTGAATGATCACCGCTTCCGGACGAACTACCACGGTCACATCGTCACCGACCTTGATCTCCTTGTTCCATCGTGGCGCAGTGATTCGCTTGCCAGAGAATTCCACCGAGAAGGCATCGTTTGTCATGTCCACTACCTTCGCTTCCAATAAGTTTGCCTTACCGATGAAGTCCGCGACAAAACGGTTTTTGGGATGACTGTAAATCTCGGAGGGGGTGCCGATCTGCTGGATAGTCCCCCTGTCCATGATGACGACCTTGTCGGAAAGGGTCATCGCCTCTTCCTGGTCATGGGTAACGTAGACCGACGTGATGCCGACCCTCTGCTGAAGCTTGCGAATCTCCAGTCTGGTTGACATACGCAGTTTCGCATCCAGATTGGACAAGGGCTCGTCAAACAACAACACTTTTGGTTCCAGAATCATGGCACGAGCAAGGCTGACACGTTGCTGTTGCCCGCCGGACAATTGCCGTGGCTGGCGATTCCCCAGTCCATCCAAGGATATCTGGTGCATGAGAGCATCGACCTTCCGCCTGATTTCTTCCTTGGGGAGTTTTTCGATTTCCAGACCATAAGCAATGTTCTCAAACACCGTCATGTGAGGAAACAAGGCATAATTCTGAAACACCATGGCAGTCGGCCGTTTGTTCGGGGGGATGTCGTTCATCCGGACATCATCGATGAGGACTTCCCCCGATGTCGGAGTATTGAACCCGGCGATCATGCGCAGGGACGTGGTCTTGCCACACCCTGAGGGTCCAAGCAACGTGACGAGATCCCCTTCCTGGACGGTCAAGGAGACGTGGTCAACCGCAGTGAATGCCGACTTCCCTTCCCCAAATACTTTGGTAAGCTCCTTCAAGAGAAGGTAATCCGTTTTTTTCATGATTGTTCTCCTTCCATCAGACCGACTTTCATACCTTTCCCCACCCGGTCCGTGGCCAGTTGCATCAAAAATAATGCGATAAGGACAATGGCAATAAGCAGTATGCTCATCGCCGCGGCCTGAGCATACTGGCTGTTGTCCACAAACCCAAGAATAGCGACGGTGATTAAATTCCATCCTCCCGATACGACGAAGATGACTGCGCTGATGGCGGTCATTGAACGGACAAAGCTGTTGGCCAGGCCGGAGAACAGGGCCGGCGTAATCATAGGCAGGGTGATCCTCCAAAAGGTCGTACCGCTATTTGCCCCGCAGTCTATCGAAGCTTCTTCAATTGAAGGATCAATTTGCTGCAAGGCTGCAATGCCGTTCCTGATACCTACGGGAAGGTTGCGGAAAATCAGCAAGGCGATGATGATCGTCGCAGTACCTGTCAAGGTGACAGGCATCAGGGCCGAGGAGGTGTTGAACGCCAGGATGTAGCCGATGCCGACCACCGTCCCCGGGACGGCAAAGGTCAGCATGGCGGAGAATTCCATTAAGCCTCTTCCAAAAAAGCGCTTGCGGGTAACCAAGTAAGCGATAAACATGGAAAGCAATCCGCAAATCGGAGTCACAATGGCAGCGATAATCAGCGAATCCCTGATATAGTCCTTCCCCACCGCCCACATCTGCACGTAGTTTTGCAAGGTGAAGGTCTTGTCGATGCCCCAAAGTCGCTGGAACGAACCCCAGACGACCATGCCGTAGAACAGGACCACGACTCCGGCAAAGAAGACGCAGACCACATAAACGGGAAGTTTGACGTACCATTCCAGGTTCTTGATCGTGGATGCGGTCGGTTTCCCGGTGACGGTGACGAAGGACTTCTTCGAAACAAGGTATTTCTGGGTATAGAAAGCGAGCAAGGTGGGGATTAACAGCAGGATTGCCAGTGTGGATCCACGGGCCAGATCATTCATGCCGGTGATTTGAAGGTAGGCTTGAACAGACAATACAGAGAAATTCCCTGAGAGGATCATCGGATTGCCGAAATCGGCAAGGGATTGGATGAACACCAATAACCAAGCGCTGACCACACCCGGTGTGGCTAGTGGCAGGATGATGGATCTGAAGACCTTGCCACGGGAGGCTCCACAGACCATGGCGGCTTCTTCCAAGGCCGGGTCGATCGACTGCAAGATACCAAACAGAGAAAGGAATGCCGTGGGAGAATACGCGATGACCTCCACAATGGTAAGTCCAGTCAGGCCGTAGATGTTCCCGAGGGCGTCTTTGAAGATGCCTGCCCGTCCGAAGAGCAGGATGCAGGCCAACGCCACCACGAAGGGCGGGGAAACCATGGGAAACGTGGCGATCAGGCGAAACACCGTCTTCCCTTCCATCGGGGTACGGGTGATTGCATAGGCGAAAACAAAACCGATCACGGTTCCGATCGTCGCAACAAGCAGGCCAAGCATCATGCTGTTCCATAGCGGCCTGCGATAGTAGTCATGGCTCAACACTTCGGCATAGTTTTGGAAACTGATATGTCCGTCATAGACAAAACTGGTCTTGACCACCTTGTAGATTGGGAAAATCACAAA
>JBAXZS010000173.1:0-5664 GCA_041670175.1 Sphaerochaetaceae bacterium
CAGTATCAAAAGAATCCGAAAGCAAGTGTGTATTTCTATGATGGGCGGTTCTTTTGCGGGGTGATGCTCAAGGGAACGATGGAGGTGAGGGAGGATGCCGCGACCAAGGAAATGATCTGGCGTATGGGGGATAACATGTATTATCCTCAGGGAGTTACCGATCCTGATTACTGTGTTCTGAAATTCACTGCCGAATCAGGACGATATTACAGCAAATTCCATTCGGAGGATTTTCCCATCAAAAGCCATGAGCCAGTGGAGAACAAGTGATTTGTATCTTGGGTAAGGTTTGATTTCCCGGCAAAGAAACAGGGATTGTCCTAATCCATGGCGGAACAAATAACAATACAGAGGGAAGAGAGAGACCTTAAGGATGGCTAGGGACAGGGGATTCGACTGGCAGTTCCTTAACGGTAAATGAACAGTCTGTGGTATTTGTCTTCATATGGATTGCGAAATTGTAGAGTGGAAGGAGTCCTTGTGTGCATGAAATGATAATACGAACCCGGCGCTTGGTAATCAAACCTATAGCGGAAGCTGATGCCCTTGATATGTTTACCTACAGAGCAGAGGAAACAATCTGTAAATATCAATCATTTCATCCTAAAAATGTTGAGGAAGTAAGGTGTTTTATTGTTGATACTTCAAAGGACTTCAATGAAGAAAACACCTGGTTCCAATTGGGTCTATGGGTAACGAATAAACTGATAGGGGATATCGGTATACATTTTATCGGACCGGACAATCAGCAATGTGAAATTGGCTATACCATAAGTCCTGATTACCAAAGAAAGGGATATGGGAAAGAAGCAGTGCGGAAAATAATCGATTATCTTTTTACTGTGATGAGCAAGCATAGGATAATCGCATCATTGAATCCCGAGAATGTCGCATCGAAGGCCTTATTGAAAAGCCTTGGTTTCAGGGAGGAAGGTTGTTTTACAAAAAGTGTATTGAATAAGGGGATATGGGAAGATGATCTGGTGTATGCGATGCTGAGGGAAGAATGGAAACCTGTTTGTACAGACTGACTGCAAAGAGATAAGTGAATACTGTGGCATCTTTTCATACAAAGCCATAGGCGACAAGGATTACGGGGTGAACCATGCCACCACCTTGTGCTAGTGGTGGCATGGAGAAAAAGAAAGAAGGGATTTAATAGGTGAAGGCGTTCCCTGTGACGGTAGCCATGGCGACAAACAATGCGGCTACAAACCAACCGACATAGATATTTTTTGTTTTCCTATAGAAGGCGGTATTGGTGAAAGAAGCGAAGGTAAATAAGGGGACATTGACTACCTGTTTCATACTGAAAACCAAGGAATTGGGATGTCCATTAGGAAACGGTCCGTATCCATAGAAGAACGGAGGATAGTGTTTCATGCCCAGTCCTATGTAGTAAATAGCAAGAATCAAGGTAAAGCCACCTGCAGCAATCAACCAGCCCCTCAGATATTGTTTCGCCACTTCCCCTTTGGTCTTGTTATCAGTTGAGAGATCAGCAAAACTGATGCTGACCATGTTCAGTACCCCAAAAGAAAAGTAGAACATGAGCAAATAGCCCCAGATATAGGTTAGTCTTGTGGAAGAAATTGGTTTCAACGCACCGATCCAGATTCTAAAATCGACATTAAAGAGAGCATAACATATGTTGACAATCACATAGATGGCAAAGATAACAGCGATTCCAAATCCAATCACTTTGCCAATCTGCTTTCCTTTCTTGCCAATTGCTATTTCTCTTGAGGGAAATCCGTAACTCTGCCAATTGCCACCGTGCTTTTTTCCATAGGTGAAATGCCAAAGGATGAAGAGGCCACAAATGATACAGGCATTAATAGCAGAAAGCCATGCGAAGTAATTGCCCCAGTTCATCGGGAAAAATTTACTTGCTTTGATTGTGGTAAGGGGCAGTCCGATCTTATATAAGGTAAGCATCGGGATTACAATCAGGATGGCAATGCCAATCCAACGAATCATCTTGCTCATCTTGACCGATGGCTTGGTGTCTTTGACAATGAGGGAACTGAATCCCTTTCCATCGAGGAGTACGAACCCAAGACTGATGGCGAAGCAGAGCAGGGAGATGATGCCGAGGATACTGAAGAATTCCTTCCATCTCCAAATTTGGTCTGTGGGAGTGAGACTTGTGCCTGTAGGGATGGCTGCCTCAAAATAAGCAAGCAAATCACCAATGGACTCACTACTGATTATATTTCCGATATGACTTGTGGAGGGAGTATAGATTACCCTGGCATTCTTGCTGGCATATGCCCCATAGACTTTACCAGGGACAATATCCTCACTTGTTCCAAAAAATGATTTCAGAAAGTCCTGGGTAAGGATTTGGGTAGTGTCTTTGAGGTGGGTGGCAAACAGTACCATCTCATCGCTTTTTGCATTGATGTAACCGACATTGAATGTGAATTCCTCTGATTTGTGTTTCTTCATCATATCGAGGAAGGAACCTGAACCCCAGGGCATGATGGCTTTGACATTGTTCGGATGGGCAAGGGCGGCATTCGCAATATAGGTTCCTCCCATCGAGTGCCCAATAAGACCAATGTTGTTCTGATCGACAAATGCATATGTCAACAATTGCTCAAGACTGACTGTCGCTCCTCCATCCATTTTCAAGGCTGATGATTTGGATTGTGAACCGGAGCCTCCTGCGCTGGTGGCGACTGCTCCTGTGGCGTAATCGGAATAATTATTAACGCCGGTTGATTTCTTTCCACTAGCGCCGATTTAAATTTTTCCAGTTATCGCCGGAATAAAAATTGCCACCCCCGTCCGAAGCCCCCTTAGAATAGGAATATCAAAAAATCTATCCAAGGAGCTTCAATGAGCAGGAGTGGCAATTACTTTATGGTAACACAAAAGCAAGAGGAAATGGAGATTGAGGGCTTGGATCCCCACAACATCTCGGAACTGGCACGGCGTACGAACCTTTCGAGACCAACGGTCCGCAAGTATCTCAGAGATGGTAAAATCAAGGACCATGGGAACAAAGGCAAGAGAAAGGGCTCAAAGATTGATACCTGTAAGGCATTTCTTGATGAACAGTTTGCCCTGGGGAACTTCAATTGCGAAAATCTCTATGACAGCATGAAAGAACGGGGATACAGTGGTGGCAAGAGTATCCTGAAAGACTATGTGAAAGCGTTCAGGAAGCCCGTGAGCAAGGAAGGGACCCCTCTCCGGGTGATGCGGTACGAAACGATACCCGGAGACCAAATCCAGATGGACTGGGGCTTCCTGAAATACACGGACACGAAAGGAAAGAACCGTCAGGTTGCCTGTCTGGTCATGATCTGTGGCTATAGCAGGAAAAAGTACATTGAGTTTTTCAGCTGTTTCGTCCAAGCCTTTCTGTTCATCGGGATGCTTCATGCGTTCATTTTCTTTGGCGGTCTCCCAAAGAAAATACTCACGGACAACATGAAAAGCGTAGTGACCTCCAGAGGCAAAGGCGGCATTATCCTCAATGCCAAGTATGAGGCCTTCATGAACGATATCGGCTTCGTCACGAAGCTCTGCAAGGTAAGGTGTCCGACGACAAAAGGGAAATCGGAACGGCTGGTACACTATGTCAAGAATAATTTCATGCCCGGAAGGAGCTTCGGGAACCTGGTGGATTTGAACTTGCAGGCACTTGACTGGTGCAACAGGGTTGATGACAAGGAGCATGGCACCACCCATGTGCCACCCAACGAACGGTTCAGGGAAGAGTCCTTTGGCGCATTGCCCCGGCAAAGCATAATGGACCACTATCTGTGGGTTTCACGCTCGATTGCCTTTGACGGATATATATCCTATGAGGGGATGAAGTTCGGGACATCCCATACCTGTCGGGAAAAGCATGCGCTGGTCTCCAGGCAAGCCAATAACGTAATCATCATGGACGGTACCAGCGGCGAAGTCGTGGGCACCTTCAACGTGGTAGGGAAAAACAAGGTCTATACACACCCTGAACAATGGGAACCCTTCTACCGGTCCTATAGCCAAAGCCCCGAAAAAAAATATGCATCCGGCCATATGACCGTGCAGAACCCTGTTTTCGACAATCCTAATGACTTCAAGGATTATGACAGTCTTCTGGGAGGATTTTGAGTATGGATATCTATGAAACGCTGACATCCGGTTTGCAGGAGCTTGGAATAGGTATCACCGCAGAGAAACTCACAAAGCTGCTGGCCCTTTCCCTGCGCGAGGATGACGACAATACAGAGTCCCTGCAACGGCTGATACAGTATCTGGTCAGGGAAAGGAACGGAAAACTCTACGATACCTATTTGCGGCTTTCCCATATCCCTGTCGTCAAGACCCTGGATTCCTTCGATTTCTCTTTCCAGCCGGAACTGGACGAGAGACAAATACGGGAACTTGCAAGGCTGGGTTTCATCAAGGCAAAGGAGAATATCCTGCTTTTTGGGAAACCCGGACGTGGCAAAAGCCACCTTGCCACAGCCCTCGCCATGGAATGCATCAGGAATGGGAAACGCGTTTACATGGCCCCGCTGACACAAATCATCGAGAGTCTCATGCAGAGGATCAGCAGGCAAGGGTCTATCCAAGGCAGGCTTTGGTCCCGGTACATCAGGCCGGATGTCCTCATTATTGACGATGTGGGTTCCCGGCAATTGGATTCCATGGGCTCCGAACTGTTTGCTGAGCTTGTGGCAAGGCGCTACGAGAAAGGGAGCATCATTACTACCAGCAACCGCCCTTTCTCCGACTGGCCCAAATTCTTTGGCAAGGATTCCGCTGCGGAGGCCATAGACAAATTGGTTCACCACAGCACAATCCTGACCATAAAGGGTCCGAGCTACAGGTTGAAGGATAGGCTCGTGCTGATGTCCGGTATGGATTCCAAGCTATAGGGGGGTGTGAAATGAACATGCAACAGGAAGAGATACTGTTCGAGGTCGTTCCCGGGGAACACCTGCAGCAGGATATGCTGAAACTGAGGAAACTTGCCTATACCGCAGGGTTGCTGGTGAACCTCACCGAGATGAATGGAACGACTTTTCTTTCAGTCAGGTACGATGATGGCTTTACGGAATTTGTAAGGACCCGCCATGCAGGGAGACCCAGGAAGAAGGAATCGACCCGGTTGACTTGTGGCGAGGTTGTCTCGCTGAAAACAGAAAAGGGTGCGAAAGTGGTTGCCGCCACTCTCGGCATGCCCCTGGCTACCTTTTACAGGCATTACATTGAAAACAAGGGGAAAAAGGAGGGAGAAATATTCTCCTGACCGGGCTATTCTCATATTTAATTATGAGAATGCCCCATACAGGGAATCCTTGACATCTTGGTTTGCTTCTGTTGTAGTGGAAAGGTAAAAATACAACAGGAAGCAAACCCCGTTCGGGTTGTACTGGGCATCTGAATTGGGATGCATCGCACTGGGTGGTAAGTTTTAAACCGGCTACGGCTGGCAAAAATTCAACCGGCTCGAGTGGAAAAAATTAAACCGGCCGCAATAAGATGATAAGATACGAAATAGTTGTGGATGTCCAGACGGAGAAAGAAAACCATTATGGAGTACGATTGATCTGAGTCGTGATGACAGGTTTGATTTCGATACTGGGTATTTACTGAAATCTCTCTGGTGTGAAAAACACGGGACAGAATATTGTGAGAGTCTTTTAAAACTTGATA
>JBAXZS010000174.1:0-5610 GCA_041670175.1 Sphaerochaetaceae bacterium
CAAATATATGTTCTTTAACGTATTAACAAACTTCAATAATTCTGGTAATATTTAAAAGTAATGTGAATTAATTAATACTTAATGTGAAATTAGTAATAATAATATTTGTTTTTATACTAATTAAAGCACTAAATGTGAGATAAAGGAGACCAAACATGGGAAACAAGATTACAATTATTGGTTCAGGGAGTGTAGGTGCAACTATAGCATATACAATGACTGTTACAGGGCTCGCATCAGAGATTGTTATGATTGATATCAATGTAGAAAAATCCCTGGGAGAAGCTTTGGACATTCGCCAGGGTACTCCGTTTTGTTCTCCTGTCTCGATTTTTGCGGGCACTTATGAGGATGCTGAGAATTCCGATATTGTGATTATTACCAGTGGGGTCGCGAGAAAACCCGGGCAGACACGTCTTGACCTGGCTCAGACGAACGTCGATATCATGAAATCCATCATGCCTGAGATAACCAAGCATGCCCCTGATGCAATTTACATTCTTGTTGCAAATCCAGTGGATATACTTACATATCAGTTCTATAAGTATTCCGGACTTCCTGCCAATCACATTTTTGG
This sequence comes from Sphaerochaetaceae bacterium, assembly GCA_041670175.1. GTDB lineage: Bacteria > Spirochaetota > Spirochaetia > Sphaerochaetales > Sphaerochaetaceae > JBAXZS01. Next base: position 578 of record JBAXZS010000174.1, read on the forward strand.
TTCTGGAACTATTTTGGATACCGCCCGTCTGAGAGCAAGATTGGCCGAATATTATCACATCAATCAACAGAATGTGCATGCATATGTGTTTGGTGAACATGGGGATAGTTCTTTTATTCCTTGGTCCTTGGCCAATATTTCAAACATACCTATTGATAAGTACGCTTCCTGCCTGAACAATAAGGACCAGATGGTCCCTCCGCTTGTACATGAGGAAGTGGAGAGCTACATAAGGAAATCCGGGGGAAAGATCATTGCTCGTAAGGGTGCCACGTTCTTTGCAGTTGCCGTTTCAGTCTGTCATATCTGCAAGTGCATCTTCTGTGGAACAGATTCCACATTGAGTGTCTCTTCCATGGCTAACGGCGAGTATGGAGTCAGCGATGTATGCCTGAGTACCTTGACCGTCGTGGGACGTGATGGTATCAAGGGGAAGCTTTCCGCTCCGATGACTGATATTGAGATTATGGCTCTTCAGCATAGTGCCGAATGTTTGAAGTCTGTTATCAAGCAGTTGAAATTCTAAAGGGAGGATGAGATGGAATATCGTATTGAACATGACTCAATGGGTGAAGTAAAAGTTCCTGCCGATAAATACTGGGCGGCCCAAACCGAACGTAGCCATGAGAATTTCCAGATCGGGGTAGGTATCGAAACTATGCCGATGGAGATTGTAAAAGCCTTTGGTATCTTAAAAAAAGCAGCTGCAATAGCCAATCATAACTTAAAGAAAGAAAAGATGACCGATCAGAAACTTGCAATGGTCAGTCTTGCTTGCGATGAAGTGATTAGCGGTAAACTGCTTAGTCATTTTCCTTTGGTGGTTTGGCAAACAGGAAGCGGTACTCAGTCCAACATGAATGCCAACGAAGTCATTGCCAATCGAGGTAATGAGATTGCCGGGACAAAACTCCTGCATCCAAATGATGACATCAACATGAGTCAGTCTTCCAATGATACGTTTCCTACGGCCATGCATATCAGTGCGGTATTAGCTATCGAGGATAAGGTTGTTCCCGCTATCAATCAGTTGGTCACCACCTTCGAAAGGCTCGAGGAAGAAAATGCTGATATTGTAAAGAGTGGAAGGACCCATTTGCAGGATGCGACTCCTATTACCTTTGGTCAGGAAATCAGTGGTTGGCGTTCCTCTTTACAGAAGGACAAGGAAATGCTGTTGCTCTCTCTTCCAGGATTGAGACAACTTGCACTTGGAGGAACAGCGGTCGGGACCGGCTTGAACGCTCCCAAGGGTTTTGATATTGAAGTGGCGAGGGCGATTTCCAATCTGACAGGAAAACAATTCATCACGGCTCCAAACAAATTCCATGCGCTGACCAGCAAGGATGAGATTGTGTTCGCTCATGGTGCCTTGAAAGCCCTGGCCTGCGATCTGATGAAAATCGCCAATGATGTCCGATGGCTTGCCAGCGGTCCTCGTGACGGCTTGGGGGAAATTCATATTCCTGAGAATGAGCCGGGTTCCTCCATCATGCCTGGTAAGGTGAATCCGACACAATGCGAGGCGGTGACTATGGTTGCAGTCCAAGTTATGGGTAACGATGTCTCTGTTGGCATGGCGGCCAGCCAAGGAAACTTCGAATTGAATGTGTTCATGCCTGTGTGTGCCTATAATTTTCTGCAGTCCGCAAGGTTGCTTAGTGAATCGATGCTCTCATTTAATAAGAATTGTGCGGTTGGCATCACGGCGAATAAAGAGAAAATGCACGACAATTTGTATAATTCCTTGATGCTGGTGACAGCCCTTAATCCTTATATTGGATATGAAAATGCAGCCAAGACGGCAAAAAAGGCATTCAAGGAAAATATTTCCTTGAAGGATGCCTGTGTTGGGCTTGGGTTCCTGACCGCTGAGAAATTTGATGAAGTCTTCCATCCGGAACAGATGGTTTAGGAGCTTGTGCATGACATATAGTTATTTTCCTGGTTGCACTTTGAAAAACAAGGCAAAGGAATTGGATGAGTGTGCCCGCTTAAGTTCTGAGTGTTTGGGTTTCACCTTGCAGGAACTTCCCCAGTGGCAATGTTGTGGAGGAGTCTATCCTCTTGGCAAGGACGAGATAGCGACCAAACTTTCATCGGTACGTGCACTGGTTGCCGCACGTGATGCCAAACAGGATTTGGTTACCGTCTGTTCTGCTTGCCACAATGTGATCAAGCAGGTGAACAACGATATGCAAAGTGATAAGGATATCGCCTTGAAGGTGAATAATTATCTTCAGCTTGATCAACCTTATTCGGGCGAGACCAGGGTATATCATTATTTGGAAATCCTTCGGGATAAAGTTGGGTTTGACACCCTTGCCAAATTGGTAAGGGAACCTTTCACAGGAAAGAAGATAGGTGCGTATTATGGTTGTCTTTTGCTCAGGCCAAGCAAAGTCATGCGGATGGACAATAGTGAGAATCCCCGGATTATTGAAGATTTCATCCGTGCCATTGGAGGGGAACCAGTAGTATACGCCATGCGGAATGAATGTTGTGGAGGATATGTCACTTTGGAGGATCCTCAATCCGCCAAGATTCGAAGTGGTAAAGTACTTTTCTGTGCGAAGGACCAGGGGGCCGAGTTATTGGTGACCGCCTGCCCCTTATGCCAGTACAATCTGCAGAAAAATGATGATTATGGAATTCCCATATATTATTTTACCCAACTATTGGCCCGTGCTCTTGGCTTGAGAGAATTGAAGGGAGTTCCAGATGGACGATAACCGTATTGAGGAGCGTGAGGAGATAGAAAGAATCAGCGGGGTGGATGTGCGTAAGTGCATGCGTTGTGGGAAATGTACCGCCACGTGTCCCTGCTATGATGAGATGGAGTACCATCCACATCAGTTTGTCTGTATGGTGGAGAAAGACGAGATAGAGCCTCTTCTTAAGTCAAAGTCGTTATATAAGTGTCTTTCCTGTTTTGCTTGTGTGGAACGTTGTCCTCGACAGGTCGAGCCAGGGAAGTTGGTTGAGGCTGTACGGTTGATGGTGATACGGCAGCAAGGGCGGAATCACCTCAACCCGGATATGATAGTGAAGAAACTTGATGACCGGATGCCACAGCAGGCCTTGGTCAGTGCTCTAAGAAAATATAGTAAATAAGGGATAGTGGCATGCAGAGAATAGGTGTGTTCGTGTGTCATTGTGGCACAAATATTTCAGCAACTGTTGATGTCCATAAGGTTGCCGAGATTCTGGGAAGGGAATCCTCTGTGGTATATTCCACCGATTATCAGTATATGTGTAGCGAGGCTGGGCAGAATATTATACAGAATGCTATTCGTGATAGGCATCTGACGGGAGCTGTCATCTGCTCCTGCTCTCCTCGCATGCATGAGACGACCTTTAGGAAAACCGCAGCCAGAGCCGGGCTTAATTCCTTTATGGTGGAGATAGCAAACATCCGTGAGCAGTGCTCCTGGATTCATAAGGACAAAGAGGATGCTACACAAAAAGCCATAGCTATTGGCAGGGCGGCTATTGCAAAAGTACTTCTCAATACTCCGCTTGTCCCTGGCGAGAGCCCTGTCACGAAAAGGGCTTTGGTCATCGGAGGAGGAATCGCCGGTATCCAGGCCGCCTTGGATATAGCTGAGGCCGGTTTTGAGGTTGATATTGTAGAAAGCAAGCCGACTATCGGAGGGAAAATGACCCAGATAGATAAAACCTTTCCCACTTTGGATTGTGCCGCCTGTATCCTTACCCCCAAGATGGTTGACTGTGCTCAGAATGAGAAGATCCATATCTACTCCTACAGTGAAGTGGTCAAGGTCAAAGGGTTTGTAGGTGACTTTGAGGTCACCATTAAGAAAAAAGCAAGGTATGTCGACGAAAACAAGTGTACTGGATGTGGTGCATGCATCGAGAAATGTCCAATGAAGAAGGTGCCTGATGAGTTCAACTTGGGATTGAGCAACAGGCATGCTATCTATATTCCCTTCGCTCAGGCTATTCCCAAGGTTGCGACCATTGATGCGATGCAATGCAGGATGCTTACTTCTGGCAAATGCGGAATCTGCTCCAAGGTATGTACCGCCGGGGCCATCGATTACAAGCAGAAGGACCAATTCATTGAACAGGGCTATGGAGCGATAGTTGTGGCAACGGGATTCAATCCAATCTCATTGGATAAATTTGATGAGTTTGCCTATTCCCAGAGTAAGGATGTGGTCAGTAGTTTGGAGTTTGAAAGGCTTACTAATGCCGCAGGTCCTACCAATGGTGTCCTGCTTCGTCCTTCAGATGGCAAACATCCTCATACCATTGTGTTCGTGCAGTGTGTTGGAAGTCGTGATACCACCTGCAGGGGCAAGGAATACTGCTCCAAGATTTGTTGCATGTATACTGCAAAGCACGCATTGCTTACCCGGGAGAAGTACCCAGATACCGAAGTCTACGTGTTCTATATTGATGTGAGGACTCCAGGCAAAGGATTTGATGAGTTCTATCGTCGTGCGGTGGAACAGTATGGAGTGCATTATATCAAAGGTATGGTGGGTAAGGTTGTCCCCCGTTCTGATGGCAAGCTGGAGGTCCAGGCTTCCGATTTGATTATGGGGGAGCAACTTCATATTGATGCGGATTTGGTTGTGCTTGCGGCTGCTATGGAAAGCGATAAGTCGGCACGGCCTCTTGCAACAATGTTGACAGCAAGCATGGATACCAATGACTTCTTCACGGAGGCCCACCCCAAGCTTCGCCCTGTCGAGAGTCCCACTGCCGGTATTTTTCTTGCAGGAGCATGCCAGGGGCCGAAGGATATTCCTGAGACGGTTGCCCAGGCGGGAGCGGCGGCTAGCAAGGTCATAGGGTTGCTGGTGAAGAATACACTCAAGGGTAATCCTTGTGTGGCCCAAAGCGATGAGCTGATGTGCAATGGGTGCTCTTCCTGTGAGAAGGTCTGCCCTTATGGGGCTATTACCTATGTAGATAAGGAATTCAAGATGCCCAACAGGACTATCGCTATTCGGCGGGTAGCCCAGGTCAATCCTGCGGTCTGTCAAGGTTGTGGTGCTTGTACC
>JBAXZS010000175.1:0-5592 GCA_041670175.1 Sphaerochaetaceae bacterium
ACTCGTGGTGAGGAACAAGACCCGATCAGGATACCGGTGTACAATACCGGGTACGGGACTGGTGTTCTCCTCGTGAAGAGGATCCTCGCTTTCGCCAGGACTTGTATAGGATTCTTTAATTGAGGGAATAATGGTTTTTCTTAATGGACTGTTTTGATCATTTAAATCAAGAAGACTCAGATAGTATGGGGTGACAGAGAAAGGGAACCGAGTACCAGAAAGCTCAAGTGCTTGCTGCTCGTCGGTGGTTAGTTGCAGGTACTTGGATATCTGCTCGAGAGTGGTTATTCGATGGGCGATCTGCCAGTGCCAATCATTCCACTCCTTTTGGGTCGTGTCAGGAAAATAGGTTTTCCTGAACTGAAGGGTTCTGCCGTGCGCAGGACAAGGCATCGTCTGCTCTGTAGCCTGTTGATGGCATAACTGCTGTTTGCTTGATGATGTGCACGAGGGCACATCCCCCCGTATGAGCGGAGGCTCAGCATCATCAATAGCAACTGTAGCGTCGGTATTGAATTGTTCCATGAGATTCTTCCTTCATCGTACTTAATTTTTGATTGGAATTTTTCTCGAAAATTCCTTCCAACAACATGTACGATTCTTGTTGAACGATTGTATCACCAAATCAAAAATACTTCTCTTTTTTTGAACGTTTTTCCACATTTTTCCTAGAATTCTTTTGTGGTTGTGGAAGAAATTCTCCCGGGCATGGATTTTCAGAGATATTGATTAAATTCGACCTTCTCCCCATTGGGCCCGAGAATGGTGAAAAAGCGGACTCCCTTGCTGAAAAAAGGACGTCCATCAATCTTCATCGACTCTATGCTGTGATATCCCAAGGCGACAATTTCCTCATAGGTTTTCTCGATATCGTCGACGTTCAGGGCGATATGGTCTATGGCGCCGTTTTTCATCATCGCCTGATGATTCTCATAAGTCTCGATTACAAGGTCCCCTAGGCTCATGAAGGCGACGGAAGTTCCTTTATGTACTGTCCTGTAGCTGATTGAAAACCCAAGGCTTTCGTAGAAATCGATGGTTTTCCCAATGTCATTGGTAGGAATACCAATATGTTGCAAACCAAGAATATGCTGTTTTACGCTCATACAATGTTTCTTCCTTTTGCGCCAGTATATATTCTCTGGCTCAAACGGACAACACAAAACATCCTATATCCGATTCTTTCAATATGACCTGTGACAAAATCCTGTCAATCCAAGGTTGAAACACGCACTCAAGCTTAAATCGTGCTGGTTTCTTTGAGGAAGAGGATTGGGGATAAAAGGAAGGGGATGGCAGCGGAGATTTTGGTTTGGGAAGCCACTGCTTGTTACGATAACATCCAAAAGGGAGATCATGCACGAATTAGGTTCTGCTTTCCTGGTTATCTCTTTTTCTGGCTTTCAAAGCCAAGGAGCTTGGAAAGGCTCTCACATTCTTTTGTGATAGCCTTGGTAATCTTCTCCTGTTCTGGTCTGTTGAAACGGAAGAGAGGCCAGGAGACACTCATGGCTGCTATAGTACGCCCCGTGTAATCTTGGATTGGTGCGCTGATACAGAGCGTCCCCATCTCATGTTCCTCCTCATCGGTTGCCCATCCACGGCTACGGACCAATTCCAGTTCGTCCTTCAAGGTCTTTCCGTCGCGGATGGTATGAGGAGTGAAGGGTTTGAGATTTGTGGCCTGAAGATAGTCGTCAATTTGGCTATCACTCATATCAGCCAGAAGGACCTTGCCGATGCCTGTGCAGTAGAGAGGAATGGACTTCCCCACCCGGCTGTACATACGGATGGTATAGGACGACTCCTTTTTCAATACATACACCGCATGATTGTTGTCTTCGAGGATTCCCATGTGGACTGTCTCACCTAAAGTATCGCACAGTCGCTGTGCGACAGGTTGGGCCATGTTGATCAGGTCTATGTGTTCCAGTCCATGAGAACCCATGGAGAACATCTTAAGGGTAAGACAGTACTGATCGGCGGGGTCACGGTATACATACCCCAAACCGGTCAAGGTGTTCAGGAATCTGAGAAGTGTAGCCTTCGGGAGTTTTGTCTGCTTTGAAAGACTTTCCAAATTGCTGCTCTGGCAATGTGCCAAGGTTTCCAAAATCGCGATAGTACGAACAACTCCACTGGTCTGCAACTTCTCATTATCCATGACTTTTAGCCCTCAAAATAGTTTTTTGCATTTGTGAAGCAAATATTCTTCACCACATTACCAAGTGACTCGATATCATCAGGCGTCTCTCCATCTTCAACCCAATTACCCAGAATATTGCAGAGGATTCTCCTGAAGTATTCGTGCCTTGGGTAGGAAAGGAAGGAACGGCTATCAGTAAGCATACCGATAAAACGAGGAAGCAGACCCACATTTGCCAGCGTCTTCATCTGCTGTTCCATACCATCCTTATGATCACAGAACCACCAGGCGGAACCCAGTTGCATTTTGCCTGGCATCCCTCCCTGATAGCAACCCATAAGGGTCGCTAATGGATAATAATCCTTCGGGTTGAGACTGTAAAGGATGGTCTTGGGGACTTCGTTGGTGATTGACAGGTTTTTCAGGAAGGCCGAGAGGTTGGCCGCAATCTCAACATCGTGGGAAGCGTCATACCCTGTATCGGGGCCGAGCTTGCCAAGCATGGTCTGATTGTTATCCCTGATGGCGGCGAAATGAAGTTGCATGGCTATATTCCTCTTGGCATAGGCCTTGGCCATGGCGGTCATCACGTAGGTCTTGTAGGCCTCGATTTCTTCTGTGGTCAGGATACTACCGCCCATTCTCTTGGTGAAGATAGCATTGACTTCCTTTTCGCTCTTGAAGGTGGCAGGTGCGGAGACCAAAGCATGGTCACTCGCTTTACAGCCCATGGAGACGAAGAAATCCAATCGTTTGGTCAAAGCCTCAATGACATCATTTGTGTTGTTTATGCGCACTCCGGAGACTTTGGAAAGTTGTCCTATATAGGGAACAAAAGAATCTTTCTCTATCTGGACAGCCTTATCAGGACGATAGGAAGGGATTACCTTTGCCGGGAAATCCTTCTGGTTTTTAATTATCTGATGATATTTCAAATCATCTGCAGGATCGTCGGTGGTCCCCACCGCATACACATTGAACTTTTTCATAATGCCTTTTACGGATAGCAGGGGGTCATTCTTGAACTTCTCATTTGCCGCATCATAGATGGCCTTGGCGTTCTTTCTGTTCAGAATCTCTGTGATGCCGAAATATCGTTGCAATTCCAGATGAGTCCAATGATACAAAGGATTGCCAATGCAGTTTTCCATGGTCTCAGCCCAGGCAAGGAACTTGTCGTAAGGGTCGGCGTTGCCCGTGATCAGGTTTTCCTCAAACCCGTTTGCCCTCATCAATCTCCACTTGTAATGATCTCCCCCAAGCCAAGCATCGGTGATAGTAGTGAAACGCTTGTTCTCGGCGATCTGGCTAGGAATAAGATGGCAATGATAATCAAAGATCGGCATGTCCTGAGCATAGTCGTAATAAAGCTTTTGCGCAGTGACTGTCTGTAGCATGAAATTCTTATCCATAAACTTTTTCATAATATGACTCCATCCTTGAACAGTGAGATCTCGGCATACCCGTTCTGTTCATTCTTTGTACGGTATGTCCCATTTGCACAATCCTCAACCATCTTCAGAAGAGCGTTGGTCACCCCAATGGGGTTCTCGCTCAACATTCGTCCTGCATTGAAATCAATCCAATTGGATTTTTTTGCTGATATCTCGTCATTGCTTCCCACCTTGATGGTCGGGACAGGTGCTCCAAGAGGTGTTCCTCTTCCTGTGGTGAAAAGAATCAGATGGCAACCCGCTGCTGTGAGGGCCGTGGTGGACACAATGTCATTGCCGGGACCACTGAGCAGGTTAAGCCCGCTGACCGATACCCGTCCGCCATAGGGAAGGACATCCTTGACCACGGCCTGTCCGCCTTTCTGCACACAGCCGAGACTTTTATCCTCGAGACTGCTGATGCCACCGGCTTTGTTTCCCGGCGAGGGATTCTCGTATACCACCTGACCATGCTTGACAAAGTATGCCTTGAAGTCATTGATCAGTTTCACGGTCTTCTCAAACACATCCTTGGTGTCAGCCCGGTTCATAAGAATCTGCTCCGCACCAAACATCTCAGGAACCTCGGTAAGGACGGCGGTTCCGCCCATTGCTGTCAGGACATCACAGAATCTTCCGACCAGAGGATTAGCTGTGATTCCACTGAAGCCGTCGCTGCCTCCGCACTTGAAACCGACCACCAAGGAGGACATGCTCACCCTGGTGCGCTTGTCCTTTGCCATGGTGTCAGCCAATTGGGACAACAATTTTTCTCCTTCAGCAATCTCGTCCTCCACATCCTGGCAGGTAAGGAATTTCACCCTTGAGGGATCAACTTTCCCTACCAAAGCCTTGAAAGACTCAGGGGTGTTGTTTTCGCATCCCAGGGAAAGTACCAGGACTCCTCCCGCATTGGGATGGTGGACCAAGTCCGCCAGTATACTACGGGTGGCCTCATGGTCCTCTCCCAATTGAGAGCATCCAAACGGGTGTGACCAGAGATGTACACCTTCGATTTTCAAATTCTCCTGAGCCCAGGAGACCAATCGTTCCCCCACACGGTTTACACAACCGACAGTGGGGACAATCCATAGCTCATTACGTATACCGATTTTCCCATCGGCCCGCTGGTAAGCTTCAATTGTGGGAACTTTCCCATGATACTTTTGGCTCAGGACCTTGGCCTGGTCCTTGAAGGCTTGGGCTTGTCTCTCATCGTATTGGTAACTGGCGGATTCCTTGAGCAATGTGCGTAAGTTGTCCGCATGCACATGCGCACCTTTGGGAATGTCGACCTTGGCCGCCCCGATGGGATATCCATACTTGATGACAGGTTCGTCTTTCTTGATATCCTTGAGGGCGACCTTATGGCCACTATCGATATCTTCAAGCAGGGTGACGGATATACCATCCACGAAGTAGGTCTCATTCTTCTTCACGGATTCTATTGCCACCGCTACGCTGTCCAGGGAAGTGATTCTCAGAAGTTTGTTCCTCATGCTTGTCTGTTTCCTACTTTACCAAATCGGTGATTGCTTGCTTCATGCCCTTTTTCTGAATATCAGACAGAGCCTTTGCCACAGCCTCTTCCAGGCCAGGTTTCTTCGTCAGGTCCTGTCCCCAGAAATCGGTGTTTGACAAGGTCGCCTTGGCAAGAGCTTTTGCCTCATTGGTTCTGGCATACAGGGCCTCGAAGAAATGCAAGGCGCTCTCGTCGTCCTGAATCAGATAGTCCTCGCCGTTTCTCTTGCCAATCATGGCCCTGTCCTTCACATCCTTGCCATTATAGAAGGAAATGAGCGCGGCGATGGAGAAAGAGAGGCAGACTGGCGCTTTTCCCGTCTTGTCCATGTATCCGAGTACGGAAGGAAGATCCCTGGTCTTGAACTTGCTGGTACTGTTAAGTGTTATGGAAAGAAGCAGGTGGCGGATATACGGATTGTCAAAACGCTCAAGCACATCGCCCGCATATTTGACCAACATATCCTTGTCGCCATCCATTGACGGGATAAT
>JBAXZS010000176.1:0-5533 GCA_041670175.1 Sphaerochaetaceae bacterium
ATATCCCTTGACAAGAAAATTCTCTCCAAACGCACCTGGACTTACCTTGGCACCCATCCTGTTGAACTCATCGACAGCTTCCTGTGACAACAGGCTTATTTGCCTATGCCAAGTTCCTGCATGGGCATCTCCTGGGATACCCCATTCCTTCTTGAGCACCACAGAGGAAACAGGGGACTTCGAGGTCCCTTTTTCCTTACTGGTGCATATGGCCGTGATAGTCGTATGTATCATCTCATCCTCCAATACCCTGCAAAGGGGTATCCCTCATCGATAAATTACAAAGGTCATGTTTCTGTGGTTTGTCTTTAATCGCCCTCAAAAGGGAAGTAAGCAGCTGCTCATCACTGAGGCCCTGTCTCAGAAACGAACCAAGAGGAATACCCTTTTTCTGTTGTAGGCAAGACCGTAATTCACCATCACTGAGCAACCTAAGACGATTGCAATCGGCACAGAAAGGATGACTGAGCTCCTCGATGTATCCGACTTCCAGCCTTCCATAGCGGGAGTATCGGGCAGGCCCCATTCCCTTGGGGGCAATCGCAACCGGTTCTCCAAATTGGGAAGCCAGATAGGACTTCAACCGGGGAAAATCCACTCCCATGAGATTGGCACCGTTGCCTATGGGCATGAGCTCGATAAAGCGGACAGGTATGTCCTTCGCCAAAGCTAGGGTGGTGACCTCATCCACCTGTTCCTGGAAACTTTCAAGCAAAGGGACGCAATTGATCTTGACCACAAGCCCTGAGGCCAAGGCAGATTCAAGACCTCTGATCACCAGAGAGACATCCCCATTGCCACTTATCTGCGAGAACAGCTTCCTTGAAGTGGCATCGACACTGATGTTGCAGGTATCCAGCCCCGCTTCCTTGAGAGGAAGAGCCAAGGAGTCCAGCGCCACTCCATTGGTCGTGATAGCCAAATGGGAAAACCCCTGCTTCTTGAGTTCCGAGACAAAAGATACCAAACCAGGACGCAGCAAAGGCTCGCCTCCCGTAAGACGGATATCCTTGATGCCTATTTGATGGAACAACGAGGTAAGATGGAGTAATTGCTCATATGAAAGCACCTCTCTTTTGACATCCCATTTTCCCTGTGGATTGCAATACACACAGTGGAAATTACAAGCGGTTCCCACGGAAAGCCTGAGATAGGTAATCTCTCTGCCAAAGGAATCCTTAGGCATGGAACTCTCCACTTTTACCCCCATCCTTACACACCAGATGAATATTTGTTATATGCATGCCCCTATCCATGGCCTTTGCCATATCATAGATGGTCAACAGACCAACACTCACCGCAGTAAGCGCTTCCATCTCAACCCCGGTAGGACCTACGGTGGCCGTAGTGCAACTCAGAGTAAAACTATGATTTATCTCATCTGCTACAAGGGAGACTTCAACCTTGGAAAGGTACAGCGGATGGCACAAGGGAATAAGTTCACTGGTTCGCTTGCTTGCCTGTATGGCAGCAATCCGGGCACAGGAAAGCACATCGCCTTTGGGTGCATTCCCTTTGATGATGGCAGCAAATGCCCCTTCATTCATGCTGATCATTCCTTCGGCTACGGCCACTCGGGCAGTAGGAGCCTTGGAGCTTACATCCACCATCCGAACCCGCCCTTGGCTGTCAAGATGGGTAAGCATCAGAAACCTCCCTTGCCAAAACCGCAATTGGGGAAATGGCATTCAGGACAGTTCAGGCAAAGCCCCCCGTTGCCCATCAAGGAAAGGTCATGAGCGGAAATGTCAATCCTGGCCAGGATACGGGGAAGCAACAAGTCAAAGACCGTACGCTTGGCATACATGACACATCCAGGCAAGCCAAGCAGAGGGACCTCATCCAAATAGGAAAGAAGGAACATGGCACCGGGCAAGATAGGAGCGCCATAACTCACCACACGAGCACCACTCGCAACGATGGAGGAGGGAGTACGATCATCAGGATCGACACTCATACCGCCGGTACAGATAATCATCTGGGTTCCTGAAGCCTGCGCTTTCTTGATGAGGGACAAAATCATGTCCTTTTCATCCCCGCTATTGACGACAGAAGTAACCTTCACCCCGTACTCGGCAAGTTTTTCCACCACAATAGAGGAAAACGTATCCTTTATCCTCCCCTTGAGCACCTCACTTCCCGTTACAATGATTGCCGCATTCTTGATGGCAAAGGGAGCGATGGATAACAAAGGATGTCCGGCATTCGCAATAAGGCTGACCTTCTCCATCCTTTCTTTCTCAATGACCAGGGGAATGACCCGCATTCCCGCAAGTTTATCCCCGCATCTGACCACACTATGGTTACTTATGGTGGCTATCATCATCTGTCCAAGACCGTTGATCTGCTGAAGCCGGGAAACATCAATACAGAATACCCCGTTGATGGTACTTCGCAGCTCTATCTTGCCTTCCTTGGGAAGGGAGGCTTCCATGTTGTTGTCCTTGCAAGCCTCACAGAGTATCTCCGCCCCTTGGTCCTCATGCAGAAGATCCTCATTCATCTCCCACACATACAGATTCTCCTTTCCCATGGACAAGAGGACAGGGATATCTTCCTTCTGCACCACATGCCCTTTCCTAAAACGGGCATCCTTGGTCACCCCGACGATAATCTGGGTCAGGTCATGGCACAACACATGTCCGCAAGCATCTTCGGTTTTGATTAGCTTCATAAGCTTGAACTCTATATTCACCATTATATTATGTCAAGCATAATGGAAAAGAACTCAATTCCCAATCCGCCAAATCATAGGGAAGCATTCCCTGTCTGCAGAAAACAAAAGAAATCCAAGCAAGCCTAGCAACAGACCTTACCGGGATTAAGAATCCCTTGGGGATCAAAGACCTGCTTAAGAGAACGCATCAGTTGTATCTGCTCATCTCCAAGCAACTCCCTCAGATAGTCCTTCTTGTCCAGTCCGATCCCATGTTCCCCGCTGACCAATCCCCCAAATTCTTTCGCTTTGGCATACATCAGGGAAAAGGCTTGTGCCTTTTTTGTTTCCCATTGATCCTCGGGGAAAGCATCCCTGCAAAGATACACATGCAAATTCCCATCTCCTGCATGTCCGAAACTCGGTATCCGTAACCCAAGTTCCCTAGCTATCTCATGGGTATAGAGAATGAATTCAGCGACATGACTCCTAGGTACCACGACATCGCATTCATCCATCTCCGTCGTTGACCCTTTGATGGCTTCGAGGAAAGCCCCGCGAGCAGACCAGACACTCTTCATGCGTTCCTCCGTATCAACGACAAGCACATCCAAGGCTCCTTCTTTCAAGCATAAATCGGCAACCGAGGCCAGATCGAAATCAATCTGAGCCTGGGTGTTCCCATCAAAGGATACCAGGAGATAGGCATCGCTCGCATGGGTCGGGAATTTCTTTCCGAGATAATCCTCCGCATTCAGTATCGTCTGCCTTGACATATACTCAATCGCCACAGGAAGTACTCTGGTCATGATAATCTTCGGTACGGTGGATATTGCCTTTTCCATAGTGCTGAAGGGTACAAGGATACTCACAGTTTTCAGGGGTTTGGGGATTATCTTGAGAATCGCCTCGGTTATGATGGCCAAGGTCCCCTCACTTCCAATAATCAAATCCTTCAAACTGTATCCACTACTGTTCTTGACCACTTTTCCCCCGAATCCCAGTACTTTCCCAGAAGGCAAGACAACTGTTAATCCACGGACATAGTCCCGAGTGACCCCATATTTTACCGCTCTCATTCCTCCTGCATTGGTCGAGATGTTCCCGCCTATAGTCGCGGACTTCTCCCCTGGATCGGGAGGATAGAAAAAGCCCTGTTCTTCCACATAGGCCGCCAGGTCCATAAGCAGAAGCCCTGGCTGTACAGTGATGGTAAGATTTTCGCCATCAAGCTCAAGGACTTTATTCATCAGCGTGGTATCCAGCATGATTCCTCCCCTGAGGGCAACCGAACCACCAACCAGACCGGTACCTGAACCACGCACCACCACAGGGATATTCCGTTTTGAGGCAAATTCCATAATTGAAGAAACCTCTTGAGTGGAGAGCACCTTCACCAACACCTCAGGCATTCCTCTCGCACTTCCTAATTCATCGTGTCCATAATCTTCACTTATCGCAGAACCACTCACAACCCGGGAAGGAGCAATCGTCTCCAAATAAGAAATATCCGCCTGGCAAATTTCATTGTACATTTCTTGTTTCCTTAATTTTTCTTATTAGATTGGGGACTATCTCATAAAGGTCTCCCACAAACCCATATCTGGCGACATCGAAGATCTGCGCCTTACTGTCACTATTGATTGCAATGATGCATTCACTTCCCTTGGCTCCCGCTACGAACTGTACAGAACCGGAGATGCCAAGAGTGATGAGCAATTTGGGTTTGACCGTCCTTCCTGAAAGACCAATCTGCTGCTTGGCATTGAACCAGCCACATTCCATCAGGGGACGGGTACAGGCAAGACGGGCATGGAGCAAATCCGCAAGTTCCCGTGCCATTGCCAGATCGGCTTTGCTTTTTATTCCCCGGCCACAGGCAACGATGAAATCGGCTTCGGAGATATCGACATCAGAGGGCTTCTCCAGTATCTTTTCAATCACGGCACTACTGGTAAGAAACTTGCCATCGATGTCCATCAGCGTTATTTCCTTAAGGAATTCCTCAACTCTTCGCGGCTTGCTGAATATCTTATACCGTACCGTACAGAACTGGGGCCTTGTCCTTGGTGTCAGGATCCTCGCCATTATGTTGCCTCCAAAAGCAGGCCTGATCTGAACCAAATCGCTATCGGGGAGCATCTCAAGAGAAGTGCAGTCAGCAGTGAGACCTGTCTTGAACCTTGCGGCAACCCGGGGAGCTAGAGAACGTCCCACATTGGTGGCTCCAACCAATACGGAGGAAGGCTTTATCCTGTTGATGAAATCCTCAAACACGTTTGCATAAGGTTCAATGAGAAAGTCCTTAAGCAAGGGATTGTCATAGACGAAGACGCTGTCGGCTCCGTAGCAGAACAACTCCTCGGCGATCTTGCTGATGCCGGAACCTATCATCAATGCCATGACACTCTGGCCCGTCACAGCCGCCAGCTCCTTTGCTTTTCCTAGCAGTTCAAAGGTCACATTATGAATTATCCCTTTGTAATGGTCGACAAACACAACAATCCCCTTGTATTCGCTCTTGTCTACACAAGGGAGTTTCTCTTCAATGAATTCTATCGCACCAAGCGATTGCTTCACACAAAGCTTGCAGAGCTTGCATCCCATCCCAATGGACAATTTCCCCTCCTCATAGGACAGCGCTCCAAAAGGACAGGCCTTGATGAGTTTAGCAGCCAAGGCCGCATCTATTCTTTCCTGGTGAATTGTTAATGCCATCTCTTTTCTTCCTTACACGAATTTCTTTGCGACAAGCAATGCTGCCAATTCATCAGACAGCTGTCTGCCCGATCCCTCATGCAACTCCCTGTCAGTATTCTTCTCTGGAGGGAATATCTTCTGCACCTGGGTCGGGGACCCTCGTAGTCCATAATGGGA
>JBAXZS010000177.1:0-5496 GCA_041670175.1 Sphaerochaetaceae bacterium
ATGCCCAATATGTTTCTTTCGATGGCAAAGAGGAGAAATTCGTCCAAGGAGTGTTCGGCATCTTCGGCCATGGATGCGTCGTCGGTTTCGGTGAGGCTTTGGAACAGACCGGGCACCAGTTGAAGTTCTATAAGGGTTGCAATGAGCAGGGGATGGCTCATGCCGCAGTGGGGTTTGCCAAACAGCACAATCGAAGGCAGATTATCGCTGTCACCACCTCCATAGGTCCCGGTGCGATGAATCTGGTCACTGCAGCCGCACTCGCCACCACCGACAGGATTCCCTTGTTGCTGCTTCCTGGCGACACCTTCGCCTGCCGCCAACCGGATCCGGTGCTCCAGCAACTTGAGCAGTTTGATTCCCTTGGTCTGACCAGCAATGACGCCTTCAGGGCGGTCACCCGGTATTTTGACAGGATTGAGAGGCCGGAACAATTGATGAGCGCCGCCTTGCAGGCCATGAGGGTGCTGACATCTCCTGAAGATACGGGAGCCGTCTGCCTTGCCATGCCTCAGGATGTCCAAGGCGAAGCCTATGATTATCCTGTCGAGTTTTTTGAGAAGCGGATTCATTATATCGAGAGGAGGCGACCTTCTGAGGCCCTCGTCGGGCGAACTGCAAATCTCATTGCCAGAAGCAAGAAGCCCATCATGATTCTCGGGGGAGGAGTAAGATATTCCGAAGCAGGAAAGAGCTTCTCTGATTTCGCTGGCGAATTTTGCATCCCGTTCGGTGAAACTCAAGCAGGGAAGGGGACAGTGGTCTGGAGCGATCCGATGAACCTTGGTGGTATTGGCGTCACAGGCGGGGAAGCGGCCAATACCATTGCGAAGGACGCGGATCTGCTGATTGCCGTGGGGACGCGGTTGACCGATTTCACTACCTGCAGCAAATGGTTGTTCCAAAACGATGCGCTTCAGGTGGTGTCCATCAATGTATGTGGGTTTGACCTGTGCAAAATGAACGCCCATGCCATGCAATGCGATGCCCGTCTTGGTTTGGACGCTCTGTTTAAGGTACTTGCTGCGAAAGGATGGAAGAGCACGTATACCGATGAGATTGAGAAAGCTCGCGCCAAGTGGGCCAGAGAGGTCGATCATCTGTATGCAACGGAGAAATCAGGGAATGGGTATTCGCAACTTTGTGCGCTGGGGCTCCTCAATGAGAAGCTTCTCCCTCCCGATGCGATTGTTGTGGCGGCGTCGGGTTCCCTGCCCGGGGACATGCAACGGGTATGGAGAGTCAGGGTTCCAGGGACCTACCATATGGAATACGGATATTCCTGCATGGGCTACGAGGTCAATGCGGCACTCGGGGTGAAACTTGCGGAAGGGGGGAAGGAATGCTTCGCCCTCGTGGGGGATGCCGGATTCGTCATGTTGCATTCGGAATTGCTTACCTCGTTGGAGAACAACGTGAAGATCAACGTGATTGTCTTTGACAACGATGGGTTCGGATGTATCGACAACCTCCAGCGTTCCCAAGGAATTCCCAAGTTCGGGTGTGAACTGGTGTATCGGAATCCCAAGACGGACAGGTTGGATGAGGGAGGTCGGAAGATGGAAGTCGACTATGCGAAGATCGCCGCAGGATATGGTTGCAAAAGCTGGACCGTCCATACCAGTGAGGAGCTTGAAAAGGCCATCGCAGAGGCGAAGGAATCCCCCGTCTCCACATTGATTGACGTGAAAGTCGACGAGAACTCGATGAGCAAAGGATATGGTTCATGGTGGCGTGTCGGCACGCCGGAAGTCAGTGAAAGGACAGAAGTGAGAAAAGCCCGGGCTGAAATGGATGAGAAAATCGCACAAACCAGAAAATTCTAGGAGGAAACTGACATGAATGGGAAAAACGTACGGCTTGCCATCGCCCCAATTGGTTGGACGAATGACGACATGCCTGATTTGGGAAAGGAGAACAGCTTCGAGCAGTGTCTCAACGAGATGGCAGCGGCCGGATATGCGGGTACGGAAGTGGGAAGCAAATACCCGAAAGATCCGGTGGTGTTGAAAAAAGCGTTGGATCAACGAGGTCTGACGGTGTGCAATCAATGGTTTAGTTCGTTCCTTGCTTCGAAACCTTATGCGGAAGT
Source organism: Sphaerochaetaceae bacterium (assembly GCA_041670175.1). Classification (GTDB taxonomy): domain Bacteria; phylum Spirochaetota; class Spirochaetia; order Sphaerochaetales; family Sphaerochaetaceae; genus JBAXZS01. The sequence continues at coordinate 2,093 of JBAXZS010000177.1, forward strand.
GGAGAGAAGCTTCATCCGGCAGATGGAGTTCCTCAAAGCCGTCGGGGCTTCGGTGATCGGACCTTCCGAACAGACCGGAAGCATCCAGGGAAAACCGATTCCCATCCTTGCAGGGAAGAAACCGATCTTTACTGATGAGGAATGGAAGAGGATCACCATAGGAATGGACAGCCTCGGAAAGATTGCGAAGGACAATGGTTTCAAACTTTGCTATCACCACCATATGGGGACCGGCATCCAGTCCATAAAGGAGACCGAACGCTTCCTTGACATGACAAATCCCGATTACGTTTATCTGCTTTACGATTCCGGACACTTCGCCTTTGCGGGAGAGGACCCCGTCACCGCCCTGAAGAAGTTTGTCGGGCGGGTAGGCCATGTACATCTGAAGGATGTGAGGTCTGCGGCCAGACAGCGTGCAAAGCAGGAAGACATGAGTTTTTTGGATGCCGTGAGAAGCGGGGTGTTCACCGTTCCCGGCGATGGTTCCATTGACTTCCCTGCCATCTTTAAGATCCTTGATGAGGCCGGGTACAAGGGATGGATGGTTGTCGAAGCAGAGCAGGACCCCGCTGTAGCGAACCCGCTGGAATATGCTTTGAAAGGGCGTGTGTATATTCGGAAACAGGTAAGCATCTGAAAGGAGAAAAGATATGGGAGACGTATTACGTTTGGGTTTGATTGGTTGTGGACGCATTGGCAAAGTGCATGCGAAAAGCATTGCGACAAGGGTTCCCTGTGCAAAGATTATCGCTGCCGCTGATTCCTTCATGAACCATGACATGGAAGAATGGGCTCATGGGATGGGTATCAAGGACACCTATGATGATCCTGCGAAGATCATTGGCCGCAAGGACATCGACGCCGTGTTGATTTGTTCCCCGACAAAGACCCACACTCCGTTGATCAGGGCGGCCGCAAGGGCCGGAAAGCACGTGTTCTGCGAGAAACCGATCGACACAAATCTTGAGGGCATGACGGAGACGATGAGCATCGTCAATAAAAGCGGCATCAAGTTCCAGATAGGCTTCAACCGGCGCTTCGATCACAACCATGTGGCGGTGAGAAAACAGGTGGCCGATGGAATCATCGGTGATGTGCAGATTGTCAAGGTGACCAGTCGCGATCCCGCACCTCCCAGTCCTGAATATGTCGCAGGCTCGGGTGGCATCTTCCTTGACATGATGATTCACGACTTTGACATGGTTCGTTTCCTTTCCAAGGCGGAAGTGGAAGAGGTATATGCGTCCGGTTCCGTCCTGATTGATGAGGGGATTGGAAAAGCTGGTGACGTTGATACCGCCATTGTAACCTTGAAATTGTCCAACGGGGCTCTTGCGGTTATCGATAACTCCCGGAAGGCTGTGTACGGTTACGATCAGAGAACCGAAGTGTTCGGTTCAAAGGGATGCGCTCTTGTAGGGAACGACACCGCCAGTCTGGTTCGAACCAGTACGGTGGATGGAGTCCTCAGTGAGAAGCCACTTTATTTCTTCTTGGATCGCTACCTGGAGTCTTATGCGACGGAGATTATTGACTTTGTCGATTCAATCGTGAACGACAAACCCACCTTGTGTGGCATGAATGACGCGATTCGTCCTGTGGAGATCGCCTTGGCTGCAGGAAAGTCCTTGAAGGAGCACCGTCCTGTGATGGTGTCCGAGGTTCGTAAAGCGTAAAGAGGAGAAGAGAACTATGAAAAAAGTACGTGTGGGTGTGGCAGGCTATGGTACCATCGGGCAACGCCTTGCTGATGGCGTCGCGAAACAGGAGGACATGGAACTGGTCGGAGTCGCCGATGTGGCGCCAACGTTACCGATTTTGGCATTGAAAGAGAAGGGAATGCCCTACAAGCTCTTCACCGCCGCCCCTGATAAAGTGGATTTGCTGAAAGAGAGGAACATCCCTGTCAGCGGGACTTTGGAAGAGCTTGTCGAGAGTTGCGATATCATGCTGGATGCGACGAGTGCCGGAGTCGGGGCCGAGAACAAGAAGCTGTACCTGAAGCATCGCCGCAAGGCGATTTTCCAAGGTGGTGAGAAGAACGATGTCGCCGATGTCTTCTTCCATGGCTACGCCAACTATGAGAAAGGAGTGGGGCAGGATTATCTGAAACTGACCAGTTGCAATACGACGGGATTGATCCGCGCCATCGACTGCATCGACCGTTCGGTCGGAGTGGAAAAAATTGCTGTGACGATCATCCGAAGGGTCGCCGACCCCGGTGATTACCACCGTGGGCTGACCAACGCCTTGAAAGTCGACGCCGCACCATCCCACCAAGCCCTCGATTTGATGACAATCATGCCGCATGTCCAGGCGACGGGGATTCTGATCCATACGCCGGTGACCCATGGCCATATCATCACGGCGGTGGTGACGCCGAAAGAGGACATCGACAAAGCGAAGTTGCTCGAATTGTTTAGTGCGCACCCGCGTATCCGTGTGGTCCGTATCGCCGACGGGTTCCTCGGCAACGCCTCGCTGTTCAAATACGCCCGTGATCTTGGTAATCCCCGTGGCGACATGTATGAGATCGCCGTCTGGGAGGAATCAATCGTAATGAGTGGCCGCGACATTATGTTTGCCATCAACATTCCACAGGAAGCGGTGGTTATCCCTGAGAACATCGACGGGATACGTGCTGCAATGAAGATGCAACTGACGAGGGAGACCGGTACCGCGGCGACCAACAAATACTTGGAGATGGGAAAATGGCTATCCTGAGCGTAAAGGAAGCGGACCTGAAGGATAAACGAGTGCTCTTCAGGCCTGACATCAACAGCCCCATCGATCCAGTGACCAAGAAAATCGTGAGCGTCAACCGCCTGCAGAAGATGGCCGTCACGCTCAAGTATTTGCTGGATAATGGTGCGAAAGTGGGGATTATCGCCCATCAAGGGGATACACTGGATTACCAGAACCTTATCCCGATGGAAGAACATGCCTCCTACCTTTCCAAATACGCAGGATATTCCGTGAAATACATCGATGATGTGTGCGGGCCGAGCGCGGTGGAAGCGGTGAGAAACCTGCAGGACGGGGAAGCGGTATTGCTTGGCAATGTCCGCTACCTGACCGAAGAAGTCTCTTCCTTTGAGAAAGAGGTAAAGCTCACGCCGAAGGAGATGAGGGACACCTGGATTGTCCGCCGTCTGGCGCCTCTGTTCGATCTGTACGTCAACGATGCCTTCTCCGCAGCCCATCGTGCCTGTCCCTCGATGATCGCCTTTGAGGAGAAGCTGCCTTCGTATGCGGGTTTCCAGTTCTTCAACGAGATCTCCGCACTAAAGAAGGTGATGGAACAACCGGTTCACCCCAGCGTGTTTGTCCTAGGGGGGGCCAAAATCTCCGATGCGTTCTCCATGATGGGCAATGTGCTCCAGATGGGGACCGCAGACAGG
>JBAXZS010000178.1:0-5479 GCA_041670175.1 Sphaerochaetaceae bacterium
ACCAACAGAAACCTCAGTGAAGAAATAAAAAAGGGAAATTTTAGGGAAGACCTCTATTACCGTTTGAATGTCGTGCATCTTGAAGTTCCCTCGCTCAGGGAACGGAAAGAGGATATTCCTCTCTTGATGACAAGTTTCCTTACTTTGTTCAACCAGGAGAACAATAAAAAGATTGAAGGCTTTAGCGAGCAAGCAAAACGAGCCCTGTTTACTTATGATTGGCCTGGTAACATCCGAGAGCTTCGTAATTGCATCGAAAGCGCGGTGGTGCTTTCAAGGACCAATACCATTGACATTTGTGATTTACCTCCTGCGATAAGCAAAAGTGAGAATAATTCCACAGTGAATCTTGACGTTGGCATAACTCTCTCAGAGGGAGAACGAAGACTGATTGTCTCGACCATTGCAAGTTGCAAAGGCAACAAGACCAAGGCCGCCGAGATTCTTGGTATAGGAAGAAAGACACTCCATCGTAAACTACAGGAATACAAAATTGACGAAGAATGACATCTATACCATATTCGATGTAGGGGGCACCCTCCAAAGCCGGTTCCCCTCATATGAATACCGCGAAGGCCAGTTGCTCATGGCAGAGCTGGTGCGCCAAAGTTATGAGAATAAGGCTATTCTTGCTGTTGAAGCAGGCACGGGTATCGGCAAGTCTTTTGCTTACCTTGTACCCGCAATATACAACGCCATGGAGCATCCTGATGAGAAAACGGTGATCGCCACAAGTACCATCAACCTCCAGAAACAGCTTTTCGAGAAGGATATCCCGATGATATTCCGGCTTTTGGACCGTTCCTGCAAGGTCGCATTGGCCGTTGGAAGAGGTAATTATCTTTGTATACGAAGATTATTGCAAAAAAAAGCGGAGACTCCTTTGCTTGCCGACGATCCTACCGAGGAAATTTGCAAGATTGAGCAATGGGCGAAAATTACCGAATCAGGACTTCGGAATGAGTATCCTGGGCGCTTAAGCGACTTGTGGCTTGAGATCAATAGCGATGGGGACTTATGCCAAGGCCGCAATTGTCCTTATCTGCATGATTGCTTTTATTTCAAGGCCAAACTCAAGGCCAAGGAAGCCAATATTGTGGTAAGCAATCATCATCTGCTCTTCAGTGATGCCCATACACGCTTTGAGGATGGCTTGGATTATACAGAGGATGGTATTCTTCCTCCTTTCAACAGGCTTATCATCGACGAGGCCCATAACATTGAAAGTAATGCCAGCGAGTATTTCACCGAGATATATGACTCGAAGGAAATGAAAAGACAGATAGCGATTATTGAGCGAAAAGGAGGTTCCTCCCTTTCCTTGCTGGAATCGCTTGCTCCTTACGCCGTGTCCGATGACATTGTAGATAGGATTCACGATGATATCGCCTTGTTGCTTCGGGATGTCGATACGCTGGATCAATACCTTCTGGTGGTATTCGCAAAGAATTCATTTCAACCCGTTCTTATCAAGGCAGAAAACCAACCCCGTCTTGATGAATTTGTCGAATCAGCAACCAAGGTATCTGAGACCAGCGGGCGTCTAGCCTCCAAGATCAACCAGTTGCTTGAACACAACACAGCCCCATTGGAATTTGAAAGCAAAATCAACGAGATGAAAATCAGAGGTCTCAGGCTCCAGAAGATGTCCGAGGTGCTTTGTAAGTTTTGCAATTTTCCGGCATGGGATGATGATATACATTGGTTCAATGTCGAGACGAACAAGGATAAGAGCCATCGGGTACAGGTGATGATCACCCCCCTGAACATATCACACATGATGGTGGAGGCTATCTTCAAGAAGCTTGATACGGTTGTTTGCACCTCCGCGACTATGAATCTTAACGATGATTTCAGGTTTTGGGGTAGCCGTGTGGGCTTGCCTTATGATGACGTCCGTCCTTTCCTAAGGGATACTTTCATCTCTCCTTTTGATTTTCGTAATCGGTTATTGCTTCTCACTCCAAGTGATGCTCCTGTTTTTTCTCGTGACGACCCCGCGCCATATATCAGCTATATGGGTGATACCATTTTCAATTGCATTTTCTCTGCAGGGGGAGGGACCTTGGTGCTGTTCACTAGTTACAGCATGCTCAAGGCGGTAAAAGAACAGGTGGAGGATCGTTTTAAGACAAACCATATGACACTCTTCTGTCAAGGCGAGATGGACCGTTTCACACTTTTGAATAATTTCATCAAGGATAATGACAGCAACTTGTTTGCCACCTCAAGCTTTTGGGAAGGAATTGATGCCCCAGGTCAGACCCTAAGAATGGTGATCATTGTCAAATTGCCTTTTCAAGTACCCTCGGATCCCGTCTTCAAGGCCCGTTGCGATGCTCTTGATCTTGCAGGGGGAAGTGGTTTTGGTCAGTTGGGATTACCTTCTGCGACAATGAAACTCAAGCAGGGTTTTGGGCGTTTGTTGCGAAACAAGGATGATCGGGGTATCGTGGTTATCCTTGACAGCAGGGTTGAATCGAAAAGTTATGGGACATGTATGATGAGATCCTTGCCTGAAAGTTATCATCCACAAACCCTGACAAGTGGTCTTTGTGAGAAAATTGAGGGATTCTTGTATAACGAATAGAGTAAAAAACCGGTTGTCGAGAAGACAACCGGTTGAAAAAGACAAGAAAGAATACCGCTTAGCAGATCACTGCAAGCACATCTTCCATCTTAAGGATAAGGTATTCCTCACCCTCGCTCTTAACCTGGACACCCGCAAACTTGTCATGAAGAATCTTGTCTCCAGCCTTGATGGTCATCTTGACCTTGTCAGTGCCTTCGCCAACAGCGATAACAGTTGCGATCTGGGTCTTTTCCTGAGCGGTTTCAGGGATGTAGATGCCACCAGCAGATTTCTGCTGCATTTGTTCAGACTTAACCAATACTCTGTCTGCCAACGGTCTAATAGTCATTGTTTGTTCCTCCAAACGAATAATGTGAATAAGAATTTTATACGTTGTTTTACGTATGCAGATAATATAGTAAATCCAGCGAGAAAGGGCAACTGGATTTTGAGAAGGTGCGCAGACTTTTCTCAGTGTGAAATCACTTGCCACTTTTCTTATCTCTTACTATATTGCTTTACGTGAGGTCGGTAAGGAAATTATGGAAGGCAATTGCCTAAAACAAGTATGGGACATGTCCGAGAAAGAGATAGGAAACTATTTCTATCAGCAAGCTATTGGATTCGCCCAAGCACAAAATCTTCCCAGTTCCCTGGGTTGTTTTGTTGATGCCTTCTTGATAAGGGGATGTGAATCAAACTGCAGGGATAAGGATTGGCTGGATTTTTTTCGTCTTCAGTTCTCTATCTATCTTCTTGGCAAGAAACGAGTTTGTTGTTCGTTGAGCGAGGGAGATATGATTCATGATTATCTCAAGGACGTATACCATGACCTTATCAAGCAATTGCAGACAAGCGAGATTCCTTTCAGGGGAAATCTTTATGAATGGTTTTCTTCCTTACAACTTGATTTTCCTTGGTCTGTGGAGGATTCCGACTCCTTCTTTCTGTTTTCCTAGCCTTAAAGGGTCAAAGTTACCCATAATTCAAGTAAAAAACAACTGATGTGTCAAAGTGACACATCTTTTTGTTGTTAATTTAGTTTATTTGTCGTTTTTGAACCGTTTGAGGTCATCTGTTTTTTAACAAGAATAAGTAACTCTTTGCGTTATAATAAAAAATAAAAGTTGGCATGCATATTGCTTGTTGTTATATATACGGAGGTTCTTCAAATGGCAAGTAAAGTTTTGACCAACATTGCTCATGATGATTCTTACGGGGATTCAAATGTCCTTTCCTTATATTTAAAAGAAATTAATCGCATTCCCTTGCTTTCTCCTGAAGAAGAATACAGTCTTGCCCTCAAGGCAAAGCGTGGAGATGAGTTAGCTCGAAAGAAGCTGATTGAGTCTAATCTTCGTTTTGTGGTAAATGTTGCAAAGAAATACCAAAACCAAGGTATTCCTCTCAATGACCTGATTGATGAGGGCAATATTGGGTTGATGACTGCTTTGGATAAGTTCGAACCTGACAAGGGATATCATTTTATTAGCTATGCCGTTTGGTGGATTCGTCAATCAGTGGTCAAGGCTCTTTGTGAGAAGAGCAGGGCGGTGAGGCTTCCCCTTAATAGGACAAATGAGCTCATGCAAATCCAGAAAGCAAAGAAATCGCTGATGCATGAGAACAGCACTACGGATCCTAGTGTTGAACAGATTGGTGAATTAACCGGTTTGGAGCCAAAATTGGTAAATGAATTGCTGGCAATAAGTCGGGAGATGGTGAGCCTGGATTCTCCTGTCTATACTGACAAAGGTACTACCAGTAGCATTGGTGACTTTGTGGAGGATACCTCCCCATCGCCGGAGGATCGCCTGATGGAGAACTCCTTGAAGGAAGATATCCAGAGCGCTCTTGCCACTCTCAGTGACAAGGAAAGGGAAGTATTGGAACTTCGTTTTGGATTGAATGGACAGAATGCGATGTCTCTCAAGGAGATAGGTGAGTTGTACAATCTTACCAAGGAAAGGATTCGCCAGATTGAGAAAAAAGCTCTTGAGCGGCTGAAGAACCCTGCTCGGAGCAAGATGCTAGAGAACTACACCGCTTAGGTGGAATTATAATAATATATGAATGGCCATTCTGGTTTTCCAGGATGGCCTCTTTGGTTTGACAGAGGGGAGATATCATGGTATCTTTTGTATACAACTAGTGAAATTGTATGCAAAAAGAAAAAGATCTGGTTTCGAGCGGCTTGGCAAACTTCATTTATACCACACTCAAGAAAGAGATATTGACGCTGTCCTTGGTTCCTGGACAAGGTCTGCAAGAGTCAATGGTTTGCAGGCGGTTCAAGGCAAGCCGCACCCCTGTGCATACCGCATTGCTTAGGCTTTCCGATGAACATTTGCTTGATATAGTCCCCTATAAGGAAGACCGTGTTAGCAAATTGTCGGTGAAATCGATTCGTCAGACCATTTATATGCGCAGTGTCTTGGAAAGCCAGGTTATAAAGGATTTTGTCGATGTTGCGGATGATATGGCGCTGGAGGATTGCTATCACCAGTTGCGCAGGCAGGATATTCTTCTTGGGAGCAAGGATTTCACCGCGGAAACTTTTTTTGCCTTGGATTCTGCTTTCCATAAGTTCTGGTTTGATAAATTGCTGTGCTCCGATTTATGGGATCTGATTCAAAAGAGCGAGGCCTGCTACACTCGTTTTAGGATGATGGACATTGTGGAGGCCCATGATTACTTTTCAATTCTTGACGAGCACAAGCAGTTGGTCTCCTTGATTGAAAACAAGGACAAGGAAAACATTTCCGAGCTTGTCACGTATCATCTTCTTGGAGGTTTCCGAAGATTGGGAGAAGAACTTGCAACCAAGTATGTCTCTTATTTCGAGGATCCTGACAATTTGGAAGAATTTGCAATTTGGGTTGGTAAAATACAAAGACCCTAGATTAG
>JBAXZS010000179.1:0-5430 GCA_041670175.1 Sphaerochaetaceae bacterium
CGTACCACATATCAAAAGAATCCTGATCGCCTGACCAAAGCCGTACATCGATCAGGCTTTGACTTCTTTTCAATGCGCGTATCGCCCGTTGATGGTACAAGCTTGAAATTGCTGGATAATCCCCAGAAAGCCTGATTTTCACTGTTGCATCGGGTTGGACACTTTGCCTGGGTGTCCTGCATCCAGCATCATCACTTTTATTTCCATACGGGAGATCATAGCGAATGGCAAAGGTTGTCTTGGGAAGAAACTGTGTAAGTTGTCGTGACAAAACCGAGAGGGAAACATCACAACCAGGGCCAAAAGGCACATATGCCAACGTAAAAAACCTGAAGAACGTCCTGCTGAGCACCAGCAATGTGGTACCGTCCAAGGAAAAGGCATGATCACTCCAGCCATGGGTGCCCTTGAGTCTTGCCCAATAGGAGCTTTGCATGCAACACGAGGAGGAAAGCTCCTCCCTCGTGATGGGGAGGAGTTCCATTATCCCACGGGCCCGTTTATGTACTTCTGCGCGGTGAGGTACTTGCCACCACTGGTAAGCTTCCTCTCACCTACCATGACAACACCATCCTTGGTGTACAATGGCATGGCAAAGAAATGATCAGCCTTGACAAAGCACAGGTCTTCCTTTGGCTGTTCATAACCTTCCGGCTCCAGGACGGTGCCAACTTCAAACTGAGGGGCGAACAAAACCTCGCAGGTAGTATGTTCCTCTGCAGCTGGATCTGAGGCCGCGAGCAACATACCACAGCTCTTCACCCCACGGAAGTTCGCTGGCTTGAGGTTGCTTACCAAGACGATGTGCTGGCCTTGCAACTCCTCCGGCGTATAGTAAGCGACAATGGAACTGACAATAGTGCGTGGCTCGGCCTCTCCTGTCTGCAATGTCAAAATATAAAGTTTATCACCACCAGGATGCTTCTCCACATTGGTTATCTGGGCAATCTTTAAAACTACTCGTTTGCTGAACTGTTCAGCAATTGGCATCGACTCTTCAGTTTTCACTTCCATTTCTTTTTCCTTTTTTACCATAATCCTTTCAATTTTCTCTTTTTCTTTTTTTTCTCTCTCTTCCTGGCTACCCGAGAACCGCTGCTTCAATGAAGCAATCTGCCCATCCTCTAGCTTGGTGAACAGCAGGCTCGTCTCTCCGACAGCAAGAGAACCTTCATAATGGCACAAATCCTTCCACTTCAAGCCCTTGGCATCCAAGAAACCAAGCAACTTCGCACTGGTCGTCGGCATATACGGCTCAATCATGATACCCAGGTCCCTGATAAGAAAATTCAAGGTCCTTAGTACCGTTTTGGTCTTCTCAACATCAGCAAGCCTGAGTTTCCAGGGTTCTGCATCCTGAAAAGCCTTGTTGCCTATCGAGGAAAGAGAAAGGATGGCCCGTAAGGCCTCCCGCTCATCGGAACGCTCCATCAAAGCATCAATCTGGGCTTCCCGTTCCTTAATGATAGAGACAAGAGTCTCATCAAGAGGACCCGCTTCCAGCTTCCCTTCAAAGAACTTGCAGGTAAACGTCAGGGAACGATTTACCAAATTTGACAAGTTGCCGATAAGTTCCTTGTTTACCTTATCCTCGAAATCCTGCCAGGTGAAGGTAAAATCACTGGTCTCCGGTCTATTGTAATACAGGTAGAAACGCCAAATATCAGCAGGAATACCTGTGGATTCAACATCATTGCCAAAAATACCGATTCCCTGTGACTTACTGAACTTGCCTCCTTCGTAATTCAGGTATTCAGTGGAGCTCATATGGTGAAGCATGGTCCATTTCTGCCCAGTAGCCAGCTGGCAGGAAGGGAAAATCACTGTATGGAAGGGGATGTTATCCTTACCTATAAACTGAAACAGCTCGGTGTTTTCAGGATCAAACCACCATTTTTTCCAATTCTCGGTTGCATATGCACTTATTGATACATAACCGATGGGGGCATCGAACCAAACATAGAATACCTTATCCTCATAACCCTTCAGTGGAACAGGAATACCCCATTTCAAATCACGGGTGATGGCTCTTTCTTTTAGGCCATCCCGAATCCAGCTCTTTGTGACCTGAATGGCATTGTTGGCCCAGAAACCCTCAACACTGGCACGGTTCATCCAATCCTGCAACATCGGCAAGGCCTTGGGGAGATCTATGTATAAATGTTTGGTTTTCTTCAGAACAGGAGTGGTCCCGCAGACTGAACAGCGGGGTTTGATCAGCTCGGTGGGATCCAGTAGGGTCTGGCAACTGTCACACTGGTCTCCCCTAGCCTTATCCGAACCACAATGGGGGCATGTCCCTTCCACCAAACGATCGGCAAGGAACCGTCCGCAATGGGGACAATAAAGTTGCTCAAGCTCATGTTCACAAATATAGCCCGCATCATACACTTGCTTGAAAATGGACTGTACTATCTCTGTCTGCTTAGGGGTGCTTGTACGACCAAAGTAATCAAAACTGATATTAAACCATTTATAGATTTCCTCATGGATGAGGTGATAATGGTCACAGAGTTCGCGAGGGGAGACTCCCTCTTTCAAGGCACGTGTCTCAGTCGCGGTGCCATATTCATCGGTACCGCACACATAGAGTGTCTCATAGCCTTTTGAACGGCAAAACCGAGCAAACACATCTGCGCTGAGCACCTGAAGCAGATTCCCCAAATGAGGGATGTTGTTCACATAAGGTAAAGCAGAAGTAATCAGTCTTTTTTTCATAAACCAAACTATAGCCAGATTGCTCACATTCTTCAACCCGAAACAAACATTGGGAATGGAAGTTTTTCCAGAATCCTTGACGGTTGCCCAAAGGAAAGATACATTGATAAGTGTGCATCATTGCACACTAGGAGCTAACATGGAATTTAATGGGCAACAACACCCAAGGCAAGTTAACCCGATCAAGAACGTCAGCCCTAAGCTGATTATCTGGGTAGTGATAGCCATTGTGGTCGTTTCTTTAGTGCTCAACAGCTTCTTTGTCGTAGACCAGACAGAGCAATCAGTGGTTACAAGACTCGGGAAATACAACCGAACTGTCGCCCCGGGCCTACAGATGAAGATTCCTTTGGGAATTGAGAAAAACTATAATATTGCGACACAGGTGGTAAACACCATGTCCTTTGGATACAGGAGTAACACCAAGAACAGCCCTCTGGTCGCATCCAGCAATATCCCCAACGAGTCAGAGATGCTCACAGGAGACCTGAACATCATCAATGTGGAGTGGATAGTACAATACAAGATCGAGGATCCGAAGAAATGGCTGTTCAACGTGCAAAAAGGAGAGACCACGATTCGTGACATCTCACAAAGTGTGATGAACCAATTGGTTGGGGATCTTCCTATTCTTTCGGTAATGACCAGTAAAAGAACCACCATTGAGGTCGATGCGCAGACAAGGATGCAGGCCATATTCGATTCCTACAACCTGGGAGTAAGGGTGGTCACCGTCAAGCTTCAAAACACGGTACCGCCGGCAGGCGATGTACAGGATGCCTTTGAGGATGTGAATAAGGCAATCCAGGATATGAACCGTTATATCAACGAGGGCAAGGAGAACTACAATAAGGTCATCCCCTCCGCCCAGGGCGAAGCAAGCCAGTTAATCCAGCAGGCGAACGGATATGCGGCTGAACGTGTGAACACGGCAAGTGGCGATGTGGCGCGGTTCAACAGCATGAAAGCAGAATATGAGAAGAACAAGGAAATTACCAAGACACGCTTGTACATCGAGACCATGGAATCGATTATCAACCCGGCCAATGGGTCCACAGTGACGTTGATAGACAAGAACCTGTCCAATTACCTGCCACTACAGATGCTTGGAGGAACAAAATGAAATCAATGACAATGAAAAAACTCATTACGACCATGGTAATCATCGCCGTTGTGTTGATTGTTTTCCTGTTACTTGGGCCCTTTTATATTCTGAATGAAGGCGAACAGGCCGTGGTGACCCGTTTCGGAAAGATTGTCGACAACCAGAACCAAGCAGGACTCAAGTTCAAGATGCCCATGGTGGACAATGTTGTTGTCTACCCGAAAAAAATTCTCAGCTGGGATGGTGATGCTCAAAGGATTCCTACAAAAGAGAATCAATTCATCTGGGTGGACACCACCGCACGTTGGAAAATCAGCGATCCTGTAAAATTCTATGAGACCGTGGGGACTGTGGAAAACGGGCTGTCCCGGCTTAATGATGTTCTTGACAGTTCCATCAGAACCATCATCAGTGAGAATTACCTCAACGAGGCAGTACGCAATACTAATCAGATTAACGAGATAAAGGTTGCCGAACAGGTTCAGAGTGTGGAAAACATAGAGGACGCTGAAAGGTTGAGAAATCTCACACAGACCAATACCAAGCAGGAGACCATAAGCCTAGGGCGTGAGGAATTGAGCCAAAAAATGTTCCAGCAGGCAAAGCAGTTTACTGATGCCTATGGTATCATCATGATCGATATCATCGTACGCCAGATCCGCTATAGCGACGATCTTACCGAAAGTGTCTATCAAAGGATGATCAAGGAACGCAACCAGATAGCTGAGGCGTACCGTAGTTATGGACGTGGACAATTGGCTCAGTGGCAAGGCAAGACAGAGAACGAACAGAAGACCGTGCTGTCCGAGGCCTATGCGCAAAGTGAGGAGATCAAGGGTGTTGCGGATGCGCAGGCGACGCAGATTTATTCTGATGCTTACAAGAGCGATCCTGAGTTCTTTGAATTATGGAGGACATTGGAAAGCTATAAAAAAACCATTCCTTCGCTCAACAAGGTATTGAGCACCAATATGAAATATTTCAACTTGATGTACGGAAATACCTAATACTTGGAGTGCTTCCTCAATTTGCGGCCTTCAGCTAATACTGGAGGCCGTTTTTTGGTGAGATGGCTAAAGAAATAAGCTTTTGAGCCTTGAATGTCAATGAAAGATATCTTCCATCAGCCAAGCGCGCAGGAACCGTAACCAGGTCCTCACCGATTACTGGCCTGGCAAAACTTACTCCGCTTTGTGGCAAGAGAGAAGAAAGAAGGACTCCAAATGTATTGGAGAACTGGCCCCTAACTGAAGGATCAACGTATTCCTCAAGCCAGGCAAGATCAAATTCCTGGCCAAGGAGCAATGAGGAAATACCTATTTCGGATTGTTCCTCATTGCCGACCAATTTCCCAATGGTTGCATCGGTGGCATAAAGAAGAGGAGTCTGCTGAAGTGCAAGCTGCTGTTCAAGTATTTTTCCCCAAAGAGGTGAAATGAGTAATAACAGCATGGCGATTAATAAAGGAGGCTTCTTGTACATGTCCTACGGTGTAAAGCACATCATCTCTTTTGTCAAACCATCCTTTACAGCTTCGCTCTGGTAAGCTACCATTGGGGACTATGAAAAGATGTAACGAAAATCTCATCTCCACCCTGATGGAGGAA
>JBAXZS010000180.1:0-5410 GCA_041670175.1 Sphaerochaetaceae bacterium
AAGGGATGCGCGCATCCCCAGGCGGCTGTTGATTTCATGATTGCCTTTGCTGACAAGGAACATTCTTCCCAGTATGACAAGGAGACGATGAATATTTCCGCACGTGTGGACACCAACATCCAATATGCGTCCAATGCTTCGGATTTCAACATCTTCGCTGATGAATTGAAGGTCACCCCTGCGTTCACCGCCAATGAATGGAAGAATCCAAACCTTGCAAAGGTCACAGCCTATGCCAAAGAGCAGATTGTCCAGTACCTGATGGGCAATATCGATGTGGACACCTGTGTCGCCAATGTCGACAAGAAAGGTGCTGGTTTCTTTAAATAACGAATCATTTTTCTCTCCCTCCATCATTGGAGGGGGAGAATATTTTCCAAGGAAAATCTCATGACAGAATTTAAAAAAGGCACCCGGCAATTCTGGATTCCGTATCTGTTCCTTTTACCAAACCTGCTTATCTTTGTCCTCTTTGTCATCATCCCTGCAGTACAGGGGCTTGCCATGTCCTTCACCGATTGGTCGGTTTTTTCGAAACCAAACTTCATCGGTTTCGCAAATTTCAAGGAATTGTTCGCGGATGAAGTGTTTTTGACCACATTCAGGAACACACTTGTGTATTCAATTTTGACTGTTTGCGCATTGGTTGTCGTATCCCTTGGTCTTGCGCTCTTGCTTTTCCATAACACCATCAAGGGAGTAAAGGCATTCCGTGCGATATTCTATATTCCATCCTTGCTTAGCATGATTACTGTTGGCATTGCATGGCGTTTCATCCTTGGTGATGAGATGGGCATCGTCAATTTCCTTATCCGATCTTGCGGGGGAAAAGGGGTGCAGTGGCTGACAAGTGGAAAACTGGCCATGCTGAGTGTCATCCTTGTTTCCGTATGGACCTATGCCGGTTATTACATGATCATCTTCATCAGTGGTCTCCAGACGATTCCCTCCGAACTGTACGAAGCGGCATATGTCGATGGCGCGAGCCGGTGGTATTCCTTCAAGTCCATCACCTTGCCGTTGCTTTCCCCGACGACATTGGTCGTTTCGATTCTTGCGACCATTAACGCGTTTAAGGCATATGAGTTGATCCTTACCATGACCAAGGGAGGACCTGGTTATGCGACAAAATTCATCGTGCAACAGGTATATGAAGTGGCGTTTCTCGAGGATCGCATGGGATATGCCTCGGCGATGTCCATTATTCTGATGCTGATGATCGGGGTTATCACGTTGATTCAATTCAGAGGATCACGGGGGGAGGGTGAAAATGAGTGAGGTAAGGAAAAACCAGGTTTGGCAGATGATTGTGGTCATCTTGTTCGCCATCATTGCTTTGTTTCCCATCCTTTGGGTTGCGCTTTCTTCATTCAAGCCACAGAGTGAGCTTTTTTGTGTCCCGATGCGCATTTTCCCTAAGCACTGGACATTGGAGAACTATGCGGAAGCATTGTTGCGAGGTTCGTTTCAGATTTATTTCCGCAACACGGTCTTCGTATCCGTCGTTTCAACCATCATCACCGTAATCATCAATATCATGGCAGGGTATGCCTTAGGCAAGTATGTATTCCCCGGCAGGAATTTCATGTTTTCCCTGATGCTTTGTACCTTGATGATTCCGCTCCAGGTCATCATGATTCCTATTTTTCTCCAGTTGAAAAGGTTCGGGCTTCTCAATTCATTGTGGGGCATCATTATTCCTCCTGCGGCCACACCGACAGGGGTGTTTCTGGCCAGACAATATATGACTACCATTCCTGATTCCCTAATCGAGGCGGCCCGGATTGACGGTGGGGGGGAATGGTTCGTGTTCAGGAAAATTATCATCCCATTGTCCAAGCCTATTATCGCCACGATTGCGATTTTTTCGTTCATGTGGCGTTGGAATGACTATCTTTGGCCACTTATCGTCATCTCAAAGAGTGACAAACAGACAATCCAGCAGGCTTTGGCCGGTTTTGTCGGGCAACTGCAGGTCAACTGGTCAAATCTTCTGGCGATGACAACCATCACTATTTTGCCAATCATCATAGTGTTCCTTGCATTACAGAACTTCTTCATGCAAGGAATCTCCGCAGGTGCGGTGAAAGGATAGAACCAAATGCGATATTGCCTCCAGTCGATTAACGCTTGTACGTTGCAGGACTGCAACGTGACCTGTACCGCCAAAGGTGGAACCTTGCGTATCGAAGCTTTTTCCAGCCGGATTATCTATGTTTCATACGAACTTGATGGTGTAGTGACGCCAAGTTGCCTTCTTAAGGCCAACCAGATACTCAAAGGTAATCCTGTAATATCTCCTGATATCACTATGGATTTGAAACAAGAGGATTCCCGTGCGTTGGTGTCGGTCACCGAAGGAAAGGATGTTGTCCGTATCATCATCGAAAAGACGTCTGGCAACCTGGAAGTGGAGCGGAACGGCAAGACAATTTCCGGCGGCGGCTTGGGCAACAGTGACACTGTCATCCCGCGTATACAGGTACGGGCATTCAAGGCAGAGGGAGATAAGGACTGTTTTGTCCGTTTGAATTTCCCCATCCATCATGGTGATGCGTTCTATGGTTTGGGGGACAAATCAGGGAAGCCGGATCGTTTTGGCCGACGCTTCAGGATGTACAACAGGGATTCCCTTGGCTATGATGCCAAAGGGAACGACCCCTTGTATAAATCCATCCCGTTTTTCCTCAAGCAGAACAGGAAGGAACAGCTCATAACCGGATACTATTTCCCCCATTCGTTGATTGACGTGGTGGATTTTGGGCGGGAAAGTCCGTTTTATTCGTATGTGCAGCTTCAGGATGGACCCATCGGATACTATCTCTTTTTGGGGGACACCTATCAGGAAATCCTCTCCTCTTACTGCACCATCACCGGTTTGCCAGAACTGCCACCTTTGTTCAGCTTCGGTTTCTTTGGCTCGAGCATGAACTATGTTGAACCGGATGATGCTTCACAAAGGATACTTCAGTATTTCCAAAAGGTTGAGGAGAATGACATCCCCTGTGAGGGTATGTATGTCTCTTCAGGTTATCTGAAAGCCGATGACGGGAATCGTTATGCATTCTTCTGGAACAAACGGAAATTTCCTGATTATGGCGACTATCTCCAAAAATTGCATAAGAGGGGATACAACCTGACTATGAACATCAAGCCGGGGATACTCACTTCTCATCCATGGTACAAGGAACTTGCAGAGAAGGGATATTTTGTCCATGACAACCAGGGAACCCCCCTGGTGGAGTTTTATTGGGGTGGTGAGGCTTCCTTCATTGATTTCTCCAATCCGCAAGCCAAGGCATGGTGGAAGGAGCAACTGAAAGACAAATACATCTCCCATGGGTGTACGGGTATCTGGAATGACAACAATGAATGTGAATTGGAAGATCCTGATACTGACGCATTCAAGGTACGTACACTGTTTCCGTTGCAGATGTGCGAGGCTGCGTTTGAGGCATTCAACGAGATGTATCCTGGCAAACGTCATTGGATTTATACACGGAGCGGTTATGCAGGCATCCAGAAATATGCACGGACATGGACAGGGGATAACACAAGCACATGGGATACGCTTGCCTATAACCAGTTTCAGGATCTTAGTCTTGGTCTTTCCGGTATTCCGTTTTATGGTAACGATCTTGGTGGTTTCTTTGGGGAAGTACCGTCTGAAGAACTTTTGGTGCGCAGTTGCCAGAGTGGTGTCTTCCAACCTCGGTTCGTGATTCATTCATGGCGTGCCGATGGGAATCCGACGGAACCATGGACGTATCCAGAGGCACTTGGAATGATCCGTTTCCTCATCAAGGAGCACTACCGGTTCATGCCGTACATTTATACGACGGCGTATGAAGCGGCGACGACAGCCCGTCCTATGGATCGCCCGTTATTTCTTGAGTACCCAGAGGATCCTGCTGTTCCGACCGACCAAACTTCCTGTATGTTCGGACCCTCAGTCCTAAAACTTCTGGTCACGGAACAAGGCAGAAATGATGCGGATGTATATCTGCCCCAAGGAACGATTTGGTACGATCTGGAAGAGAGGAAGCTTATACATGGGGGAAGCTCCATACGGTTTATGATACCTTTGGGCAAGAACCGATATCTTGTGCATGTTCCCTCCGTGATACCTACCGCAGAAACATGCAAAAAGCTTGTCTCCGGTCATTTCGAGAATTTGACGTTCAACCTCTATCCTGGCAAGGAAACCTGCACGTACCGGTATTTTGAGGACGATGGGCAGACCTCGCTAGAGAAAGATGAATTTGCGATTATCAAGGTGAAACTTGATCAGGCAAACGTCTCCATAACGGTTGAAAAAGGGATAAATATGATGCAGGGAAAGCAAGTGACGCTTCTTCTGCCCGACGGATTTCTATTTGCTTGTGGAACCAAAAAGCTTACCATCAGCCTAAAGCCTGAAACCTCTGGTTTTTGTTTTGGTGGGCAGTATTGCTGAAAGGCAAAATATGGTATAAATGCAAGAATGATGGAGAAACGTTTTCAAGTGGCGACAATCATTGATGTGGCGAAAGAGGCTGAGGTTTCCCCCGCAACGGTGACGCATGCCCTGAACGGAAAGCGGCCGGTGAGTGAAGAAACCAGGCAACGCATTCTCGCCGCAATCGCGAAACTCGGTTATGTCGCCAATCATAGCGCAAGCCATCTCCGTTCGGGACAATCGAAAATCATCGGTTGCTACGTCGTGGACATCACCGAGAATTTCGCCAACCAGATTGTGAAGGGTATAGAGAAAGGTTTGGTTGGCAGTGGGTATTCCTTGCTGTTCGCCTCTGGTGTGGAACTTGGGGGTGATTTGGAGAAAGTCCTGCGGTTTTTTCAGGGGTATGCGGTTGATGGCCTGCTGATCTGTCATCATCTGACGTTCGACAGGAAAGCGGTGAAACTGCTCTCTGATTCCACAATCCCAATTGTATCGATAAACAAGGAAATAGAAGGGGTATATTCCATCATACCGGATAACTATTCCGGGGGTATGCAGGCCGCTGACCATTTGGTTTCCGCCGGCATGACCCATGCTGCGATGCTTGCAGGTCCTTCCGACCGTGATTCTTCCATCCAGAGAATCCTCGGTTTCCGTAATCGTTTGGAAACGCTCGGGGTGCATCTTCTTTCGCAACTTTGTCTCAACGGGACATATGATTTCCAACATGGCTACCAAGGAGCGAAGACCTTACTGGAAGTTGACAAACGGATTGATGGGATATTTTGTGCGAATGACTTCATTGCAGCTGGTGCGATAACCAGCCTTGTTTCCCTTGGCGTGCAAGTCCCCCAGGATGTCAGGATCCTTGGATTCGATAATCGGGATTTTTCCGGATTCTGGAGCATCCCCATTTCAACATTTGACCAACCTTTGCAGGAAATGGGATTCATGGGGGCAGGTATGCTG
>JBAXZS010000181.1:0-5371 GCA_041670175.1 Sphaerochaetaceae bacterium
AGCTTGGCAAATCACCTATATCTGTAATGCTACAAGAATAGACCAACTCCTGACTTCGGATGAGTCCAAAAACGTGATAGCTCCGGCTAGAGCGAGCTTGCGTCCCCTTCCCCATCAGATAGCTGCGCTGAAGAAGATTATGAGCACAAGTCCCATACGCTTCCTCTTGGCTGATGAAGTCGGGCTTGGGAAAACTATTGAAGCAGGCCTTGTCATTGAGGAGATGAAGCTTCGCTATCGGATTAAGAGAATCCTAGTGGTCGTGCCTAAGGGACTTGCCTCTCAGTGGGTAAGTGAAATGCATAACCATTTCTCGGAAGAGTTCAAGTTAATCAATGGAAACGACGTGGAGACCCTAGACCGGCTTTTCGTCTCAGAAGGCGGAGCCTGGAAGCAGTTTGACCAAGTTATCATTTCTCAGGATTCAGTTAAGCCTTTGAACCGAAGACGTGGATGGACTCGTGAAAGAATTGAGACTTATAATCAAACACGGCTGGGGAACCTGCTAAAAGCGGGCTGGGATTTGATTATCATTGATGAAGCGCACCGTCTGGGGGGAAGTACAGAACAAGTATCACGATATCAACTCGGAAAGCTGCTCTCTGATAATGCACCTAATATGCTCATGCTTACCGCTACACCTCATCAGGGCAAGAGCGATGCTTTTTTCCGGCTAATGAACATCCTTGACCGTTATGCTTTCCCAGATGCTGACAGCATCTCAAGAGAGAACATTGCTCCATTCTTGGTAAGGACCGAGAAGAGAAAAGCAATCAGAGAAAATGGAGAGCCACTTTTTAATAAAAGAGAGACTATACTTTTCCCTGTGCAATGGGGAGAGCATCAAGATACACATCAATTGCTCTATGAGCAAGTATCAGAGTATGTTCGAAACGGCTATAATAAGGCATTGAAGAACAAGAAGCCCCATGTCGGTTTCCTAATGATTCTGCTTCAGCGTCTTGTGTCTTCCAGCACCGCGGCCATCAAAACAACCTTGGAGAGAAGGCTTGACGTGTTGAATGACTTAGATAACGATGCGGAGACACAAGCTCTTCTTCCACCAGTTGAGGACCTGGAGCTGATGGATGGCGAAGACCAACAGGATGCTTTAATCAGCTCCTCTGAAGGAGTCTTATCAGAAGTCCAGATTGTCGAGGATTTAATCAGATTGGCTTCTGACAGCATGGCTGAGTCGGATGATCCAAAGGCCACAGCAATGCTCCAATTAGTCTCTTCAATAATGACAGAGGAAAAAGACTATTCAGTGAAGTTCCTTATCTTCACTGAGTTTGTGCCCACACAGGCAATGCTAAAAGCTTTTTTAGAGAAAAGGAATTTTCAAGTCGTAATAATCAATGGCTCTATGACGCAGGGAGAAAGGAATACAGCCTTATTGACTTTCAAGGAGTCAGCAAGCTTCCTCATTTCAACAGATGCCGGAGGAGAAGGGCTTAACATGCAGTTTGCCCATATAGTCATCAATTATGACCTTCCATGGAATCCGATGAAAATTGAACAACGCATTGGCCGTGTGGATAGAATTGGACAGGAGAAACCAGTTAGAGCATTCAATTTACTTTTGGACACTACTGTGGAATATAGGATTCGTGAAGTTCTTGAAGAGAAGTTAGCAACAGTTACCAGAGAGCTTGGTGTAGACAAGACTGAGGATGTGCTTGATTCCAATGCAAGCAATGAAGCATATCAAAATGCATTGACCCTGTCAGTGATGAACCCTAAAAAAGCTGAAGAAGTAATAAGAAGAGCCATCGTTGATATTCGCAATAACGCATTGGAAGAGAAGAAATCCTCGAAACTGCTTTCTTCTGTTTCTGCTGAACCCAATATTGAGGATGTCCAAGCTGTATTGAATAACCCTCTTCCAGGCTTAACAGAGAAGATGGTAGTCTCCTATATTAGAAGCGGAAATGGCAGCGCGGAGAAAAAGAACGGTCGTTGGAACTTGATCTGGAGTGACTCAACCAAACAGAGATCTGTTGTCTTCTCTTCATCGCAAGAGGGATGCTTCCTGTCAACGAAGGATGAAAAGGTTTCAATGCTCGTTAAGAGTGTTCCAGACTTTCATAAAGGAAAACCCATACCAGAGGTTGTGCTTGATGGCCTTCCAGAAGGCTTGTCAGGCTTATGGGGTTTGTATAGGCTTACAATCCGCAACCAAACAGGCAGTATCAAAAAAGAATACTTGCATACCGAGGAATCTAAGGTTTCTTATTTTCCGATTTTTCTATCCACTGAAGGAAAAATTTTCAAACCAACCGCTTTAAGAATCCGGACTATGCTCCAAAACCAAGAAAACCTTGTATCAGGATATATAAATTCTGATGATTCGGAACAAGCTTACGACAACATCCATCAAGCAGCAGTTGGTGTATCCAATAGTTTGATTGATGAGTACAAAAATTACCAAGAACTTCAAGTAAACCGTGAAAAAACAAGATTGGCACAGTATGATATCTATCAGCAGGATACAATCGATAAGGCAGGCCTTGAAAACGTTAGGCTCCATCGACAGCAAAAGCTTGGATTGTATAACGAACAGATTGAGCAAGAGATTACTGCATATAAGAATATTCACCCAGAACTTGAGTGTCTGATTGTGGTTTCTTTGGGGAGAGTAAATGGCTAAAGACTGGAGAGATGAAATAGCAAATAAGTTCATCCCAAAACTTAATAGGATCAATACTGCGATAGACCCTGACAGATTACTTGCCGATGACCAGCTTGTTCTATCCTTAAGAACAAAAGGATTTCTTGTAATCCCGGCCATTTCAGAAATGCAAATCAGAATGGAATACGAAAAATTCTGGGTAAGGATTGTTGAAGATAAAGAAGATAGAGATCTCCTGATAGTGTATCAAGACGACGCCTCCTTTCCGCTGCCCTGCGACATCTTCAATTCTGCAATGCAATTCAAGGTTTCTTTTGATGATTTGTTTCCTAAACTTTCGCCAGCCATCTTGAAGAATATCAGTTTTGAGCTTTTTAGCAAAGTGTATGATGCCTATTGTGATGAAGCTCCAAAAGAGGCCCTTAGTAATGATAGAACCAGCCTTTTCCTGCTTCGAACGGCTTTTGGCATACATTGCCAGGAGATAAAGAATGATGTGGATTTCCTTTCGCTTCTTCTGAGGCTTCATTACAACAAGACTCAATTACCGAACCTTCTGGCTCAGTTTTTCGCAAAATACACATCAACAAGACACAGATTGGAGACATGGGCTTCTGTTGATCGTTTGCTTACAGAAGCCTCGTTTTTTTGGTCTGAATTGCAGAAAGCCTGGAATGGGGCAGTCTCAGGCTCAACAGAAACGAGAAATGCAATCCCCAAGTCAATTAACTACTGCAATCCAGCCATATTCGTTTATTTAGACAACGCCTTTACAGAAGGATTCCTCAGTCCTGAGCCTGTTACAACAGGTACAGAATGTCCGGAGGGCATCCCGAATCAGTTGTTCCAACTTGGAATTCCACAGGAAAAAAAGGAAAGCTTAACCAATCAACATGTTAAGCACCTGGAAGAAACTCTCTTAAGCATTATCCCCGATGAAAAAGCTACGGCAAGTGATTGGCAAAAATATGCATTTAGCTATGCTGAGTTTAGAAAGCAGTGCATATCAAATGCATCTGATTCCCAACTTCCAGAGAAGGCTAATGCCGAGTTTGTTAAGTGGGTAGAGAAACGATATGATGCGCTTACGTTCAATTCGAGCATGAAACCAATAATGCTTTCAAAGGTCGTTGACTATTTGCGAAGGAAAAAATCTGATGGAATAAAGAAAATTGCTCTGTTGGTTATTGACGGTATGTCCATACTCCAATGGCTTGCTGTGAAAGATTGCTTAAAAGAGAAGGCAAACTATACTTTCGAAGAGGATGCCTGTTTCGCTTGTATCCCGACCTTGACCAGCGTCTCTAGACAATCGGTTTTCAGCGGAATGCTTCCTCTTTACTATTCTGAGTCCATCAATACTACAGCAAAGGAAGAGAAGGAATGGACTACATCTTGGAGTAATAACGGGTCAGTTGAATACTATAAAGATGACGGACTATCAAACAGTGCAGATGCAATCCTTAGCCAAATATCTCCAATGACAAATGTCGTAGGAATTGTTGTCAATGCAGTAGATGAGTTGATGCATTCTTCACTTTTGGGCATGGGACCATTTATCGGTAGTATTAAGACGTGGATGAAAGATGGATACATTGCCAAGTTGATTTCAGGTCTTCTTGACCGTGGATTTACAGTGTGGATTACTTCAGATCACGGCAACATTGAAGCAACAGGTATTGGACAGATAAGTGATGGGTCTCTAGCTGAAACCAAAGGACTTAGGGCTCGGATTTATAAATCGACGACCTTGAGGAATACTACCGCAAAAGAAATTGAAGACTCAGTGACTTGGAATTCTGATACTTTACCTTCTGGATATGCTGCTTTATTAGCAGGCAGTGATAAATGCTTTACTAAAAAAGGAACAAGAGTAATATCTCATGGAGGAATCTCCATTGAAGAAGTCTTGGTACCATTTGTGAGAATAAGAGAATGATAAACAAAGAAAGACATGAGAAACTTGCCTTCAAGCAAATCGTAAGGCTTGAATGGATGGATAGGACGTTGAATCTGGTATTGGCTGGTCTCTCAGAGAAAGAGATTAGAGCTGACCTTGATTGGTATTTGTCTACGCAAATGCAAAAAGGAGGAGAAGGAGCAATCCGAAACAAAGCCACCTACGGTATGACAATCTGCCTTCTCTCCTGTTGGTTTCGTGAGGATGCAGAGCTTGATTCCTTCAGAAAAGACTTACTTGCTGCGGCAAAAAGGACAGACCAGTCCCACTGGCTTCCTCTGCATATGGCTTTATTGTGTGCTTCCAATCCATTTTTCATGCAAGTCTGTTTCCAAGTGGGTAAGCTTTACAGTCTGCAAGATCAAATATCAAGTTCTCAAGTCTACAATCGAATGAAGGACATCTACGGCGATAAGGAAACGACTGCAAGAAATACACGTTATGCAATTCGGACCTTAGTCTCCTGGGGAATGATAAAGGATATTTCTGGAAAGAAAGGTTTATATGGCAAGGGAGAAAACTGCGAAATATATGATAAAAAGACTATTGCCTTACTTCTTGAAGGAATCCTCTTATCTTTGCCAGATGAAAGGTCAGAGATAAACTCATTGCAGAAGAATGATAGCATGTTCTCTTTCTCTTTTGATTACATGTCTGCTGGTATGCTATCATCTCTTTCAAATGGTAGGATAGTAAACATTAACTTTGGTCTATCAAATGAATTTGTATCAATAAGCCAACATTGTTAGTTGAAAGTACTGTGAGAAATAATTGAATGA
>JBAXZS010000182.1:0-5347 GCA_041670175.1 Sphaerochaetaceae bacterium
CCAAGGTGGGCTTGAACAGGAATTGCACAACCAGCAGCACAAGAATTCCAAAGATTTCCATGGGGTTCACGCCGGTCTGGCCTGTAAGCATACTTGAAAGATAGGTGGTTGCGAACACTCCTATGATGAGGATGACTGATTCACCGATGGTGACCTCGGTAAGGAGCGTAAGGATTATCATGGAGAAAATAAGAACAGCAACAAGGGAAAGCTTGCTTGCTTTTGAGAGCTTTTCTCTTTTCCCTGTGTTTTTCTTCTTCTTTGCCAAATTGATAATCGCCTGGATGAACACCCCTAAGCCTGTACCAATCATAAGGCCGATACCCAGGTTGGAGCGAAACAAGTCGGCGGCGGCCATATCGGGAAATAATCCAGTGGCCAGCCCGATTGGAGTAAGGAGAAAGTATCCAACAATCATACCCAATGCCCATACAAGGGCAAGGGCCGGCCCGATAATGGCCCCTATTCCTGCGGCCATAGGAGAGACCCACATCGACAAGGGAGGGAACAGGGTGCTGCCACCAAAGATGGGGAGGATTGCAGGAATCTTATGCCAGACATCGCGTAGCAGTGTGAACACGACGGAACCACCAAGGGATGCGAAAAGGGTTTTTGCGTTCTTGCCTCCTTTCATTCCTGCCTGCAAGGTGTTGTATGCGGCCTGCCCCATAGGATAGGGAAGCTGCTCTTCCTCTATCATTTTCTTTCGGAAAAGGGAAGTGAATAAAGTTCCCAGCATGGTGCCCACGATAGTCATTGCGATGAGGGAGATGACAGGGACCTGGGCACTTGGATTGAGAATCCAAAGACCGGGAAGGGTGAAGGCAAGACCTCCTGCCACCATGGCTCCACTGCTCATGATGGTATGGGTGACATTTATCTCATGCAAGGTGCTTCCCTTGCAGTGCTTCAGGACGGCCATGGAAACAACTGTCACAAACACTGTCGGCCAGGGAAGCGCCCCCATGCGCAAGGCGACATACATTGAGCTTGTCGTGATAACGAGCAATCCTGCCAAACCGATGATAAGAGAACGAAGAGTAAGCTGTCTTTCCATTTGCTTCCATCCTAAACTCGCATCATAGCAGAAAATGATTTTCTTCGATACTATGTTTCTCTCCCGCACTTGGTGAATCAGCGGAACCTGGGAGGCAAGCAAAAGTGGCACTTCTTCATCTAGCAGTTTGTAGGCAAATACTATATCATATTGCTTAACAAGATTCTTATGAAAAGGATCAAAACTTATTTATCAGGAGAGAAAAAATGAAAAAGACAGGTCTTATCTTATTGTTAGTAGCAATGGTGCTTGCACCAGTGGCGGCCATCCAGACTGAAGGTGTTTCAGATTCAAAGTTTGCACTTGGTCTCAACCTTGGTTCCAATGCGGGTTTGGCTATTCAGTATCAGATTAATCCCTCTATTGATTTGATTGCCAATGTGAGCTATGGCCTTTTGAATGGCTATGTTGGTGGTGATGTAGCAGCCAACTTCAAGGTCGTTGATTTCGGTATCAAGAGTAATCAGGGTGATCTGTTCCTTTCTGTTGGTGGCGGTGCAAAAATCGGTGTTGATGTAAAGAATAGCACTGGTGTCTATATTGGTGCCATTGTCCCTGTTGGTCTTGTGTATACCCTCCCACAAGCACCTTGGACTTTTTATCTTCGCGTTGCTCCTGGTATTAATCTTCTTCAGGCTAACGCATTCAAGGTCGGATTTACTTGGGATACATATGTTGGGGGTATGTACTGCTTCAACTAATGCCAAGAAGCGGAATAAAGAAGAAGGCGAAGGGTTCCGACCTTCGCCTTTTTCTTATTTCGCGTAGGGCTCGAGTAATTCCTTGAGGAGAGGTTGCTGGACATGGGCTTTCACCAGTATTCCCTCGCCTGTGTAGTCAATAGAGAGGACCTGGGCTTCCCTCCTCATCTGGGAAAGCAGGTCATATCTTGTTTCAGGAATCAAGTAAGTCTTTTCAGGACAAAGATTGTGGATGGTGTCGCTTATCAATTTTTGCAATTCATCGATATTTTGGTTTTCCTTGATTGAGCCGCTGATCACCACAGGATAGAGACTTTTCAGTCTTGCTACCGCAAACTGGTCGTACACCTTGTCCATCTTGTTGATAAACACGATGGCCGGCTTATCGGTGCAACCAAGTTCTTCCAATACTTGCACCGTGGTTTGGTAGCAGGCAAGCATCGCAGGATGCGAAGCATCACATATGATGATAAGGAAGTCCGCATACTTGGCTTCCTCCAAAGTGCTTTTGAAAGAGTCCACCAGATGATGGGGAAGATTACTTATGAAGCCGACAGTGTCGGTGAGAAGTAACTCTTGTCCACCAGGAAGCTTGATTGAACGGGTGGTGGGATCAAGGGTTGCAAAAAGCTTGTCCTCCACAAGGATTCCCGCCTGTGAGAATAGGTTGAACAAAGAAGACTTGCCGCTGTTGGTGTACCCCACGATTGCGGCTTTGGGAGTCGGGCTCTTCATCCTGTTTTGCCTTTGGACATCCCTTTGCTCCTTGACCTTTTCCAAATCCTTCTTTACTCGGACTATTCTGTCTTCAACCATTCGCTGGTCAAGCTCAAGTTGCGATTCTCCCTCTCCCTTGTTTCCATAGGCCCCCCCTCTCTGCCTGCTTAAGTTAGTCCAGAGTCTGGTAAGTCTTGGTCTTGAATATTCCAATCTTGCAAGCTCCACTTGCAAGGTCGCTTCCTTGGTCTGCGCCCGGTCCGCGAAGATTTGCAAGATTACTTCCTCGCGATCTATGACACACACCCCCAGTTCTTTTTCCAGATTGCGTTGCATCCGGGGTGCCAGGCTGAGATTGAACACCACAAGATCACATTCAGTCGCCTGAACCATCTGTTTGATCTCTTGCACCTTCCCACTGCCTATGTAGGTGGCGCTGTTGATCTGCTTAAGATTGATTGAGGTGCTGCTGATCACTTCGGCTCCCATGGTTTTGACCAGACTGTCCAGTTCTTCTCCACTCAATGAGGAGAGGGTGGCATCCTCATTGCCCAGCAATACGCAAAAGAGCAAAGCTCTTTGCTTCTTCTCTTCGGTTTCATACATACCCTCATCATAACGAATGTAAGGGTTTTGTAAATAAGGTAATTGTGGTACACTCCCGTTTGCAAAGAGGTATGCTATGGGCTTGAACTGTGGTATTGTTGGACTTCCCAATGTAGGGAAATCGACTATTTTCTCCGCGTTGACAGCAGCACCAGCTGAAATCGCTAATTATCCATTCTGTACAATCAACCCCAATGTGGGCATTGTGGATGTTCCTGATGCGAGGTTGGACCAGATTGTTGCGTTGATTCCTCCCAAGAAGATTATTCCTGCGACATTTGAATTCGTTGATATCGCCGGCTTGGTGGCTGGCGCTTCCAAGGGTGAAGGTCTGGGCAACCAGTTTCTTGCCAACATCAGGGAGGTCGGGGTGCTTGCTCATGTGGTCCGGTGCTTTGACAACGGGGATATTGTCCATGTAAGCAATAGGATTGACCCCTCCAGTGATATCGAGACCATCAACACCGAGCTCGCCTTGGCTGATTTGGAGACTGTCACCAATCGATATACCAAGCAACTCAAGCTTACCCGATTGGACAAGGAGGCCCAGAAAGAGAACGAGAAGTCACTTCCTGTCCTCCTTCTGGCAAAGGAATGTCTGGAAGAAGGAAAACCAGTGCGTTCCTTGAACTTTGATGAGGAACAGAAGGCGTTGCTGTATGATCTGCATTTGATCACGCTCAAGCCTGTTGTCTATGTATGCAATGTTGATGAAGAGCATATCCTTGAAGATAATGACTATGTGAAGACGGTCAAGGCAATCGCAGAGGTTGAGGGCTCCGAGGTGGTGGTTATCAGCGGTAAAATGGAAGCCGAGATTTCCGCCTTGGAAAGCGAAGCGGACAAAAAGGAATTCCTTGAAGCCGCTGGATTGGAGGAATCAGGATTGAACCGTCTGATTCGCCATGCATACCACATCCTGGGAATGAGGACTTTCTTCACAGCTGGTCCTGATGAGGATAGGGCCTGGACATTTCGTGCCGGGAGTAAGGCTCCTCAGACGGCAGGCATCATCCATACTGATTTTGAGAAAGGGTTCATCAAGGCCGAGGTGTACAACTGCGATGATCTCTTCACCTATAAGAGCGAGCTCAAGGTCCGAGAGGCTGGCAAGCTTCGTATGGAAGGGAAGGAATATCTGGTGCAGGACGGGGATATCATGCATTTCCTGTTCAATGTGAACAAACAGGCAAAATAGAGGATTCGGGAATCTCAAAGGTGACCGGTCCTGTATCTGTTCTTTCTGTAAGGATAATGTATTACCAGTGCATTCTGAACTATTACGGGACAGGCTTGAACAAGAGTCCATACCATTCACCAATCTTCTCGAACCCGTATCTGAGGTACATCTGTCTAGGTGTATCGTCTTCATCGGCAACAAGATATATGCATGAAACCTTTTGTGTTCTTGCATGATTGATGATGAATTTAAGGAGGAATGATCCATATCCCTGCCGTTGGAAAGCATCAAGAATCACAAGTTCCTCAATCTTGGCGGAACCCTCATGAAGAAACAACTCACATTTGCCAATAGCTTTTCCTTGGTGAAAACAAAGAAAGCACTTGATTCCACTTTCTGGATTTGTATATTGTAATGTCTCTCGTTTCGCTCGTCGTTGAGGGAAGTCATCCTTGTTGTCTTTCCTATACTCGATTTCAAACAGAGAAAGAGCAGAGGCCAGGGTGTCTGTCACGGGCAGGATGGTGCAATCCACCGGGCGAGGTCTTTCAATATGCTCATGCTGAAGAACATAATACCCAAGATGCTCACTCTCCCCTTGGGGATGGGAGAGGGGGAAAGGAGCTTCGACTTTCAGAAACGGCCTGCCCTTTGCCAGGGCGAGCTCTTTTTCTATGCAGTCAGGAGGGGCGCCTTCTGGTAACTCCGTGAAATTATGGTCATACATGTCAGGGAGACTTGCATCCCGGTAGTATCGGTTACCTTCCGTCCTATCACATCCTGACCAAAGTAACCGATAAGCTCTCTCTGTGCTTGTTATTCCAGCCATCGCTTTGTTTCTTGCCACTGAATTCAGTACGGGCCCCTCTGTTTCCTGTGTATTCATGATAGAAAGAAAATACCATTTTCTCCTACAAAAAAGAAAGATAAGAATCAGGAAAGCCTGTTTTTTTAATTTTGCTATTTCCAGCTTACGGAGAATGAAAGAGGATTTTGCAGAAGAAGAAAATCAATCAAAGGAAAACTGAACTGGAAGGAAGTGTCATCAAGTTTCTTGCCTCCCGTGAAGCTTGTGATGGTTCCCGG
>JBAXZS010000183.1:0-5345 GCA_041670175.1 Sphaerochaetaceae bacterium
CATGCGGTAATCCTTGGCTCCTATTTCTCATATTTCAGCAAGATATGGCCAAAGAAGGAGTTGACAAGATGGCATCCTTACA
This sequence comes from Sphaerochaetaceae bacterium, assembly GCA_041670175.1. GTDB lineage: Bacteria > Spirochaetota > Spirochaetia > Sphaerochaetales > Sphaerochaetaceae > JBAXZS01. The sequence continues at coordinate 83 of JBAXZS010000183.1, forward strand.
TCAGAAGCCGTATCGACCAGGAACATATCGCACTCTCGTTCGCAGATGATACCTTCGATGTGGCTGTACTGGAGCTTCCCTACATTTTTGGAACCCAACCTGGACGTAAGCCTGTGTGGGTGTTCCTTGTCGAGAGCATCAGGAACATGAAGAAGGCGACCTTGTATCCCAAAGGAGGAACAACGATGGTCACCGTCCCTCAGGTTGGACAGGCCATTGCTGGAGCGATTGAACGAAACAAAGGTGGCCAATGTTATCCAATCGGATATTATAACATGCAATGGAAAGAGCTGCTGGGGATCGTCCACAAGTATCTTGGATGTCCTGATAAAAAGATAACCACAATCCCTGACTGGATGTACAAGATGGGAATGAGAAAGATCATGAAGGAGCAGAAGAAAAACAACATTGAAGGTGGCCTTAATATGGTCAAGTTCACCGCTCTTCAATGCTCTGAGGAATTCATAGACAAGTCATTGGGTTGTGAGCCACTGGGAGTTATGGCGGACGATATCGACAAAGCCATCGGAGAGTCAATCAAGTTATGTGTCGATATCATGGATAACCATACACAAACAGTGGGCATGAAAGCGGAATGACCTTTTGATCAGGGCTCTTGTATCCTCATAAGAACCATGCGCACCAAAAGAATTGCGGGTCAGATAAAAACTGCCCCGCAATCTTGATGCCGTCCCCCATAAATTAAAACGGGATATACAAATCAACTATCCACAGGATTTCTCAAGAAAATTGAAAAATGCATCCGCTTGCTTTTCCAGATATTGCTCACTCTTTCCAAGTTGCAATTGTCCATCCTTAAGCAAGTCAAAGCCTTTGGGGATGACAAGTCGGGGGACATTCATAATCCGCATATCAAGGAACGAAAGCAAAGTGACAAGATGGTCCTGAGCAAGAGCGGTGCCCAGCATGCCAGGGGAGATACCGCTGAGGGCAACAGGCTTCCCAGCAAGAACCTGTGGTTCTTTCTCGCTGATCGGACGGGAGAGCCAATCGATAAGATTTTTCAGGACACCGGGAAAGAAATGATTGTACTCCGGGGTGAAAAACCAGATACCATCAGCATCTTTCACCTGCCCTCTTACCCTTGTCACTGCGAGGGGAGAGGGAAACTCGATGTCCTGGTTCATCAAGGGAACATCTCCATATTCCATAATCTCGAAGGTTGCCCTTCCTTGACAAATACGTTTCGCGCACAATGCCAGTTGCCTGTTCAGGGATTCCTTACGGAGAGATCCCACTATTGCCAGAATCTTCATCTCATCCATCGATATTTCCTCTTGATGTTCTCACCATATCATATTGTCCGGATTTCTCCAACTTCACCTGCGGCTTTTACTAAAAAAAGAGCCGGCATGAAAAGCCGGTTCAAGATTAACGACTACCAACAAATCACTCAGAGGGTATCCTTCTCTTCCAATTTTCTCACCTGTTCCTCAGTAAGAAAAGCGGAAGGAGCGGGCTCCACTCCTCTTTTCCATTGGATGACATTGATAGCAAAGAAGGTGATGGCTCCTACAGCACAGCCGAACACCACAGGGAGAACTCCAAGATAAAAACTGCCTTTACTGAGAACCTGCCAGATCACCACACCGACTGTTCCCGTGATGATGGATATGGAACCGGAATCTTTTGTCGCCCTGGGCACCACCAGGCCAAGCCCGTAGGCAGCGAATGGTCCGGCGCAACGAATTGCAAAAGCGAAGGTATTCATCGTGATGATATTGACACCTAGCAACGAGATGCACATGGCAACCATGCAGAAAATGACATTGCAAGTCCGGGTAATAAAGATTGTCCTTTTCTCTCCAATCTCTTTCTTCATGAAATACGGCTTGTAGATATCATTGATGACCATCGTCGACATGCAAAGCAGATTGGAGTCGGCGCTGGACATTGTCGCAGAGATGATTGCCGCAGATACCAATCCAGTGATGAAAGTCGGAGCGAACTTGCTAGTCACCGCCATCATCGAGGTTCCTCCGGTCACCCCTGGAAGCTGATCCTTGACTGCAAGGGCGGCAAGTCCAAGAAGTGTCGGGAAAAACGCCATCGAAGCCATGAGCACACCTGAGACCAAAGCCGCTCTTTGTGCGGTCTTTTCATCCTTGGCACTCTCGAAACGACTTACCATCTCAGGACCTGAAAGGAATGTACAGAAATAATTGAAGATGTAACCAAATATGGCAAGCCACCCAATTTTGGTAAAACTAAGCTGTGCCGGAGGAAGTTTGGCCGACAAGGCCTGCCATCCTCCCGCACCATTGAGCACGAAGGGGGTCGCAATGGCGAGACCCACAAGAATGATGGAGAACTGGATGACATCGGAAATCTCATCCGCGATCATACCACCCATGGTTGTGTACAGAATAACCACCACTCCGCCGATCAGCAGACAGACATTGAGAGGAATCCCTGTGATGGTGGAGATGACCGACCCTGAGGCGGCAATCTGCGACGAGGTCAGGCAGAACAATGCCAGAATATTCAGGACCGCAGTAAAGGTGCTGCTTGTCCTTCCAAATCGTCTCTCCACAACTTCGGGAATAGTAATGGCCATGGTTTTCCGTATCCTCGGAGCAAAATAGGCAAGAGGAATCATTGCGATTGAAGCCGCAAGCACATACCATACCGCACTCATGCCCCAGCTCCCAAAGGCCTTGCTGGCCAAACCGGTAGTCGAGCCACCTCCAATGTTATTGGCCGAAAGTGAGAAAGCAACCATGAAAAGGCCCATTCTTCGTCCGGCGACCATGTAATCATCGCTGTTCTTGATTTTCAGCTTACTTACAACAAATCCGACAATGAGCATACCTATCAGATACGCAATCACGATAAGCAACGGAACAATCTGCAACTCCATATTTGACCTCCACAATTTCAGATAGTCAATTCTAACTCTTGGAAATGGAAATCCACAAGAAAAATCTGGAGAATCGCTCAAGTCTTTAAGTGGAAAAAGAAGAACCAAGACTCACCAATCTCAATTATTTTGATACTTTACTGAAAAAGCCCGCATTCAATAAAAATGATTGCAACCCTCTTATGATTTCCTTAGCATCTTGGAAACCTTTTCTTTGTTTTGTCCATGCCAATTCTCTCAACTTGACATTCTGCTTTTGGGGGTACAAAGGTTTTTTATTTTTTTATGTAAAGTGTATTGAATAAATATACGTAATAATGTATACAAATCAGAAAATAAATGATTCGTAAACAAAAATGTAACGTATGTTTCTTTTTAAATTCACAATAAGAGGTACAAAAGAGGGATAGATATACATTGGATGAAACTTTTTGTCTTGATGAATTCAAGAACCTGTTGGCAATTGACAGTACGACTTCAGGTTGCGCAACAATTCAGGAATATATAAAGGAGGAAATCGTTTCTTTAGGATTTCCTTATCAAGAAACCCACAAAGGCGGGGTAATCGCAGACCTTGGCGGCGAGGGAAACACCTTGGTAGTATCGGCCCATCTTGATGATATCGGACTGATGGTTCGTTCAATCAAGGACAACGGAACCTTGATGGTCTGTGAGATTGGAGGCCTTCGCCCTTATGTCGCAGAGCGTGAGAGTGTACGCATCTATACCAGGGACGGTCGTGTCTATACGGGAGAGATCCAGAGGGACCGTTCAAGCATTCATGTGAATGATGATGATGCCTGGACGGCACGGTCGGACTACCGGAAGAACATTGAAGTAGTGATTGATGCCAATGTCAAGGATGCAACCGGGGTGCGTGCCTTGGGAATCGAGGTTGGGGATATCATTGCCCTGGAACCCCGCTTTAACTATTCGAACCGTTATATCAAGTCCAGATTCATTGATGACAAGGCTTGTGTCCCATGTTCTTTAATGTAGTCAGTTAAAAAAACCTAAGGAATCAGAATAAATCATTGCAATAATATGAATAAAACCATGTGAGGGGGTTGACTTTTCTTCGTTGGTGTAGTTAGATATACATACTACAGCAAGAAAGGAGACCAAGCCATGTACATCAACATCGACAAGCGCAACGGAGCCGTCGCCGAGGTAACGTCCTACCGGGAACCCGGATGCAAATACCCCAAGCAGCGCAAGGTGTACATAGGCAAGATGGACGAACAGGGAGCCTTCGTGCCCAACAAGTTCTTCATCGAACGGTCAAGGAAGGAAGAATTCCAGGCCGAAGTGGAAAAGCTGCAGAAAGAGCTGGATGGCATGGACCGGGGGATCAGGAAGCAGCAGAAGGAGATGCAGGCCCTCTCCTCAGTTGTCTGCTCGGTCTCCGGGAAGAAGAAAGCCGGCCTCACCCATGCACTGGGGCACATCGCCGAGACAGAAGGGTTCGTGCAGGCCCTGCAGGGTGTCTTCGGCGGGGATTCGGCCAAGAAGATACTCTCCCTCTCCTATTATGTGCTCGCCACCAGGAACGAGGCCCTTGACGACTTCTGCTATTTTGACGCCTCGCATGAGCATCCCTACGGCTCGGACATCAGCAGCAGCGAAAGCAGCGCCGTCCTTGCATCGATAAAGCCCGAGCATGTCAACGGGTTTTTCAAGGCGATACGCGACGCAGGTCCTTCCAGGAGCAAGGAGGACCATTTCTGCGCCTTCGACGGGACCGCCTTCAGCTCGTATTCAAACGATCTGTCCGAGGTTGAGGTTTCAAGGGGCAAGCAGGACCCGGACCTGAGGCATTTCGCCATGGCAGCGGTGTACAGCAGCAACGAGGGCAGGTGCGCCTACTACCGGCTGTACCGGGGGAACATACCCGACATCAAGACCATCGACAACTTCGTCGACGTGACCAAGGCGATGGGGTACAACTTCCGAAGAATGGTCCTGGACAGGGGTTACTGCAGCTACAGCAACCTCCATCGGCTGTACCATGAGTGCCGATACGAGGTGATCATGTGCATGAAGTCCAACATGTCGGTGTATAAGGATGCTCTGCAGACAACGCGCGGGACCTTCGAGGCCGACAGCACCTGCTACCTGGCGGAGCATGCTGTGTATGGCAAGACCGTCAAGCAGAGCATTGCCCTAACCGACAACCTCGGAGTCGAACACCCGACCACTGCGTACGTACATGTCTACTACAACAGGCTGAAGGCTGCCGAACAGGAGCCCGAGCTGTATAGGGACCTGGAGGACTCCATCGCCGAGCTGACCGAGAAGGTGCAGAAGAAGGAACTGTCCGTCAGCGATGCACAGAAGAGGTTGTTTTCCTGCAAGCAGAAGGCCCTGGTTTCAGTGCGCAAG
>JBAXZS010000184.1:0-5341 GCA_041670175.1 Sphaerochaetaceae bacterium
AACTGCAAGTTGCGCTTCGGCTTCCTTGGTTTTTTTCTTGGCATTTTCTATCCGCATTGTTTGTTTCAATCCACGCTCCCCGTAAGGGAGCGACCCTCCAAGTCCATTGAGTACAAAACAACGGCGTTGTTTCAATCCACGCTCCCCGTAAGGGAGCGACGGCTACAAAATTACATGATTTGCATTTTCTGTGGAACAACCATTGAATCAGAAAACTCAATCAAGTTCTTTTGTTACTTTAACAGAGATTATGTTTTTTTAGAATCAATTTGAAAACAAAAAAACTGCGAGCCCACTATCACAAGACTGAAAGCTTTAACCTCGCAACCTACACAATTAGGGTTCCTTCTGGATTATAGGACTCCTTAGTTCCAAAATGCTCAATCTTTGTACTGTAATTATTGCCAAGATTATAAAAGCGAAGACTATCTCTTTCAATATCGATAATACTAATAAGATCATGTTTTAATTTCAAATATCCAGCATAGTCAATAGAGATTTCAAATACAGAACATTGTACCCTCTGTCCATAATCTTGGCATTTCTTTGCAACCTGCCGAAGGTGCTTCCTTCCTTCAGGTGTTTCAGTATTCACATCATAGGTAATCAAAACTAACATCAGTACGCTCCCAAATATGCAGGATAGCTATCCAAATCCCCACGCAAGAATCTCGCTAATAATAAAGCCTGGGCATACGGAAACAAGCCACGAGGAATCCGTTCCTCCAAAAAAGGATGCTGGATCGCTTCTTTTTTCCTTTCCTGCCAGGCACTCAGCACTATACGGCGTCCTTCCTTGTTTAGTAAGGTTGCACCATCTTCACTCACCTCAAAATGCTTACCATTAACCATTCGATTATTGATCAAGAAAAGAACAAACCTGTCAACAAGGAGAGCTCGAAACTCTTCAACCAAATCAAGGGCTAGAGCTGGACGCCCCGGTCTTTCAACATGCATAAATCCCACATAGGGATCAAGGCCAACACCCTCAAGTGCTGCCACGCAATCATTTGTTGCAATCGAATAACAAAATGACAGTAAGGCATTAACCTTATCCATCGGAGGACGCCGGGTTCTCCCCTGAAACGAAAACTCTTTCTTATCCTGCGTTATACAATTGTCAAAAACCCCGAAATAAATTGTAGCACATATTCCTTCAAATCCACGTAAGACATCCAAAGTCTCTACTTGCTCAATCTCTTTTAATTTCTTCTTCAATAAATCTGATGCAATAGATACTGCAACTGAATCTATCTGCAATACATGATCCCGCAAGGTCCTTTCTAGCACCAAACGGGAATTATACACCTTGGACTGTATTATCCGCTTTGAGATTTCCAAGGATTTCTCCTTACTCTGAGAGGCTTCATACTGCGCTTTTCTTAAAAGAACATTCCCCCGTACCTGCCCATGTACACCAGCAAGAAATCTTCCATTAGCAGAGAAAAAAGAAACTGCAATACCCCGCTCAGCACAGGCCCCTAACAATGCAGGGCTTGCTCCAGTGTAGCTAAACGACATAATCCCTTCCAAAGTATGTAAGGGAAATCTTCCAAGTTGTTCATCATCCCTGCGGATAACAACATTCTCCCCATCGAGGGCTAAGTAGGCATCCTCTGTGGTAACAAAAAGGGTATTTAGCATCTTTTTCATTTCTCACAATCCTCAAGCCGTTTCTCAAAATAAGAAGTAGCAGATCTAGAGGCTACCATAGGCAAACATTGATTAACCAAAGAACAAGCTGCACAAGAGGAGGTCTTTTTTGCCTTGGGAGTCCATTTTCTCAGGGAGAGATCATGCATTTCCTTTAGCAACAGCATCACTTCGTTGCGAAGTTTTGAGTCAAACTCCACAGGTACACGATGGTGGGTCTCTCCGTAGTACAAATCCCCTTGAGAAATCACACATCCAAGCATCTCTTCCAAACACAAGGCTTGGGCGCATACTTGCAATCTATCGACATCTGCTATCTTGTCATGCCCTCTCTTGTATTCAACAGGAACCACGGACCATAATCCATGGCGTCCATGGAGAGATACCCCCTTGTCAGACTGAATAAACTCGACCACATCGCATTCTCCTGATATGCCAAGTTGGTATGAATGAACCTTCATTCCCCGCACAGAAATGACATCCCTACGAGCTTCTGTCGGACCCTCATGTGCTCGTTCATGCAACAAGGCACCATCAACTGTCCTATAATTCTCTTCCCATTGCTGCTCTAAATGAATCAATGCCCATTGCCGCTTACAAAAAGCATAATGCTGCAGACCTGAAAGCATAAGGAACTCATCTTCATTGTACATCTCTCATTCCCACCAGAATAACTATGCAACAAGTTTTGAGGGGATATGCAAACACATCCCCTCAATTTAGAAAATAGAAACCTTCTCTACCGACCTTCGAGAACTTCGCAGTTCAACCCGGGAAGAGGAGTAAGAGACACCTCATAATCAGCAAAACTCCTAGGAGCATCAATACCAGCCTTAGTTGCAACATGCAGGCTATGATGCACTTTTGCAGATGAATACTGCCCAGTCTTGCAATTATGAGTCCACCAATACACCTTGTGCACTTCCATGCTGCCATCCGGCCTTGCCGAGGAACTGTCATTCTCAAACAAAGAAACCAAGGCCTGTTTTATCAGGCTGGCATCAGCATCAGAAAAACCTGTCTTTTCAGCAAGCTGGCAATTAATGCTACCATATACAACATAGGTTGCATGATTAACCCTATGTTTTGTTCCCATGGTGTCTGAGGCTTTCCCGTCACTACCAGGAGCACTATTAACACTTTTGGTAATCTGGATACTCTCAATTTCCACAGGCTCAACACTTATCGCAGCATGTAGGGAAACAGGACCACGGACACCAACAGAAACATCACTGCCCTTGAATGCAAAAACCTGCCCGAAGCTCCTCACATCAATCCAAGTCGCACAAGCAGTTTTCGCATACAAATCCTTATCCTTCCCTGCTTTTTTGATTTCTGGAACAGATGCGACCCTGTCACTCAAACTCTTGCAACCATCATCGCAACGATCATCGGATTGTACAAAAATCTTTTGGCCCAGGTCCTGCAGGCGATTACGAATTTTCCTCTTGATACACACATCGGAAACTTCTCCATACCCATCATAGTTTTCCCTTGGACGGTTGCCATTCAAAGGATCTCCGTTGGGATTAGCATTCTTAACCGAAAAAATCACAGCAAAATCAATTTTATTACTCAAGACAGCCATTCTAGTTACTCTCCTTTTTATTTTCAGAGGCCTCTTTTCTTTGTCGTGTGAATTCTACCATCTGACTTGCATATCCCAGGATATACACCTCGGACAAAGCTTCATTGGAAAATCCTTCAGTCCCGATACTGTCAAGAATTGAGTTGATTTCCTGTTGCTTCAACGAAGCTATCCCATAACCCCGTGCTGCACCCAGCCGCTTAAAATATGGCTGCAATTGGTTATACAGCACTTCCCATGTCTTTGCTGGTTTGATAGTCAATTGATGCATCATTCGTTCAGCATTAGTCTGCCGTGCATCTTCCTTTGAAACATACATCGCAGTAGCTTCAAGGTCTTGTGCATATGCAAGCAATCGTCCAAACAAATAACTTCTGTTTCTGTTATTTGAATCCAAAGCCATACTCCATACCTCCTTATAATCTGACAATTTATCAACCAAGGAGGGATTCTCCTTGTCATTGAAATACTTCTTTACGACTGCACAGGTAATTGCAAGCACATCCAGGTATCTCCAATTCTCCTTCTTATCAAAAGCAACAGGGTTGCTGGCCCGATGAACAAGAGCTTTCATAATATCTTCAGGAAAAGCTCTTGCTTCAGTAATGCAGGGAATAATTCGCTTTATTGTAGCCGTAATAAAGGAATCCCCACTTCTTTCCCCATATGCAGCCTCTATGATCCCTTTAGGGGAAGGAGCCCCAAAGAAGCTCTTTCTAACACCTTTCTTAGAGTTTTCAGGATACTCCATCCGACTTATAAGCCAGGAACAAGAAGAATGCCAATATTCCAGACGTTCAAGGAAATCCCTTCCTGAATATTCTTGGTAATACACAACCGAGAGACGCCCAGGAGTCGCGGCATCAAGACCAATGATCATGACATCAGAAGAATCAGAAAGTTTCGCACTATAACCAGCCTTGGCACGGTTGAAACGCTGTGCAAACGCAGAACGAATGTCGATACTATTCGAGCTACTAGAAAAATCGACACCAAGATCAAAAGTATCGGAACAGACATCAGGGATATCCTCATTTTTCGTCCCCCATGCAACATAGACAAGACTTCCTGTCTTACTTCCTTGTTTCTCAACCAACCATTTCAACGCATTATGAAGCATCTGGTTCGGAACATATCCTATTTGTGCAGCCTGGGTGGCTGTAGTAAATCTTCCCCGATACGTAAAACCACTCTTATCATTAGAAGAAAAAAGCTTCGTTCTATCTCCTGTATTTCTGATCTTGCAGGGACTCTTATCTGAAACGGGTATCATATCTCCTGAAATATAACAATAGTCCTTGTCTTTCATCGAATTCTGGTAATAGGAAATGAAACTATTCCAAACCGCAGTATCAAGCCAGACTCTGTCTTCCAAGCAAGAGGAATCCTGCACACGGAAGCGAACAAAAGCATCAAGAGGATCCTTGATTACTTTTAGCAAAGCATCATTTTTGACATCCTCTCGCTCAAGTATCTCTTTAGAACTGTTAACCTTGGAAATTATTTGTCCGGTATCGTCAAGAATAATCAGTTTCTCAGAAATCAAATCATTGATGATACAGAAATTTGACAAATACGTATAAATTGCATGTACGGAGGGAACAGAAAAATCAGAGACAACCCAGTCTCTCAAATTGCCGATATACTCATTATATCGCCATTTCTTCTGCTCTCCGCCATGAACAAGATAATCTTTTGCTATGTATTGCATTTTGTCAAACAAAGGATGGGGTGTATAGCCCATGCCAGCTCTACCACTTGAATTATCGGTACAAGGAATAATTGTCTCCTGGTCTTTTTTATCGTATAGGATACGACTTGCTCCCTTCATCAAATTCCCTTGCCCATCAAGCACAACTTCAATTTGAGCCAATTGCGTGGTGTGGCAAATAGGTAACAAGATTGGATATCCAGGGATATCGACCCCCTTACCAATTTCCGACTGACAATTCTGATAGGTCTCCACAAGTTTTTGTTGCCAGCTCATTTTCCTTCCTCCTCAGAATAATCAAATTCAATGGATTGCACAGAATGATTGAGCTCGAATTCTTTGTGTTCCATACTACGAAGCTTACGAACAATCGGGCAGGCATCTGGGGT
>JBAXZS010000185.1:0-5305 GCA_041670175.1 Sphaerochaetaceae bacterium
AAATAAAATAAACTGCTTGATGCCGTCCACGGAATGAAACAAGACAAATATTCGCAATTGATGGCTATGCTGAAGAAAATCATGCTCAGTCTTATCCATCAGGGTCATGACAAAGAACATAGCGATACAGGTAACGATTGCCCCATAGATAAAACCAATACCGATGGCAAGTCCCATACATGCCGAAGCCCAAAGACCTGCGGCAGTGGTCAATCCTTTTATCTGGTGATACCCTGTGCAAATTATTGTTCCTGCACCAATGAATCCAATGCCACTGATGACCTGGGCCCCCAAACGGGTTACATCCGTATCACCAACATTAATCGCGACATATTGGGAAGTCATCATCGTCAATGCGGCTCCAAGACAAACTAGCATATAGGTTCTTACCCCTGCGGGCCTTCGTTTACGAGTTCTTTCGAATCCAAGCACTCCGCTACAGATAATAGCGATAAACACCCTAAGAATAATCGTTACTGGGGTAAGCTGAGACATATTAAGCCCTAACACCTCATTCGATAAATTCAACATTAAGAGACCCCTTTTCTCCTTACCCAATAATACAGATTCCTCTGATCAGCTCAAGGAGAATGCAAAATTATCTGAGTTCGGCCTAAAATTAAGTAATGAAGTATATTAGACCTTTCTTTCCCTTTGTCAAGAGCAAAACAACCATATTGCCCATAAAACATATATTAGAGGTATCCTTACGGCTAACACTGAACAAAAACCAGTCTTCACATCCATAATATGAGCTGGTATTGTCCTTCGAAAAATAAATTAAGAGTTTACAATTCATCATGTTGTGTTATATTAATGAGACACTAAAGCGAGGTCCTAAGATGAGTCTTATTCAATCAGTGAATTTCTATTATATCTTGAGAATTCTTTTAGCGACATTTTGTGGTGCTTGCATCGGATTCGAGAGAGAAAGACGTTTTAAAACAGCAGGTATCAGGACACATATCATTGTCGCCCTTTCAGCTTGCTTGATGATGATTGTTTCAAAATATGGATTCTGGGATGTAGTAGGGATGAAAGGCATCACCTTGGATGTCTCCCGTATCGCTGCAGGAGTGGTGACCGCCATTGGCTTCCTGGGAGCAGGCGTCATCTTTGTGAAGAAAGAAAGTATCACAGGAGTCACAACCGCAGCAGGCCTGTGGGCCACTGTAGGAGTCGGCATCGCTATTGGTGCGGGAATGTACACCATCGGTCTGGCAACCACGGTCATCATGGTCGTTCTTCAGATATTGCTTCATAAACGCTCAAGACTGTTCAATTTACAAAATTATGGGAGGATTGTCCTGACTCTTGACCCCCATCAGTTTACCGAAGAATTGCTTCAGACAGTAACAAAAGACAAAAAGATAATAATCAGAAGTATGGAAATGATCAGCGAAGGCAACAAGGTGATCGTTAAACTTGCAGTCGTTTTTCCTCCAAATTTTACGTCACAGGATGTCATTGAAGAATTACATCAGCACAACTTCATCACTAGCATTGAATATTATCCTTCGTATTAAACCCGTCCCGTTTTATTACCACATAATTCTTGACATCCCAATATGTTGGTTTATCATGTCAGTTGGGTGGCTGACTCATCTCCCAAATATTTCGGTCACTCAGTTTTACCCTTCTTTGAGTTGCATTCCTTATCGTTTTACCACACCCACAGGTAAGGTTTGCAACTCTTGTTTTTACATTTTAAATTCGGTTCCTCTGTTGTTTTAAAATCGACTATAATATATGCTCAATGAAATAAATTAGAGGTGCCATACGATGGAAATTGAAACAACCATTACCCAAATGAAAAGCTTCTTCCTGAGCGGGAAAACCCAAGATATCAAATGGAGAAAAGAGCAACTCAGAAAACTTAAAAAAGCCCTTATCGCCAACGAGGCGATTCTGAGTGAGGCGCTCAATAAAGATTTAGGGAAAAGTAGTTACGAGTCTTTTGTCACAGAATTGGGATTGGTCCATGAGGAAATAAATTATACAATCAAGCATCTTGGTCATTGGGCAAGACCTCAAAAAGTCAAGGGGACGTTGGTTGCTTTTCCCAGCAAGAATTATACGCTGGCCCAACCTCTCGGCTTGGTTTTGATAATGAGCCCTTGGAATTATCCAATCCAATTGACGCTGGCACCTCTGGTGGCAGCTATCGGGGCAGGTGATTGTATAGTTGTCAAGCCATCCCGTTACAGCGCCTTTACCAGCAAGGCAATCAAGAACATACTAGACTCAACATTTGAAAAGGAGTTCATCTCGACCTATGAAGGCGGTTCCGAGATGAATGTCTCATTGCTGAAACAAAGATTTGATTATATTTTCTTCACTGGTAGCCCGGCTGTCGGAAAGACAGTCATGCGTGCCGCTGCGGAAACCCTTACTCCAGTTTCCTTGGAGCTGGGGGGGAAAAGCCCTGTGATAGTTGATGATACCGCTGATTTAAGAACCGCTGCCAGACGAATAGCATGGGGGAAATGCATCAACGCAGGACAAACCTGTGTCGCTCCAGATTATCTCATAATAGATGCTAAGCTCAAGGACCAGTTCATTACCTTCCTCAGAGAGGAATTCATTGTAATGTATGGTGACAACCCGATAGAAAATAGTGATTTTCCCCATATCATCAATGACAAGCATTACACTCGACTCAAACAGTTGCTGAAAGAAGGACACATAGTCATCGGAGGGCGAAGTGATGATAGCACTCGAAAAATAGAGCCTACCGTGATTGTCGATCCTCAGATGGATAAGCCCTTGATGAATGATGAGATATTCGGACCGATACTCCCCGTCATCACCTATACCACTTTCTCGGACGCCTGTAAATTTGTTCAGATGAGAGAACACCCCTTGGCCCTATATCTATTCTCCAACGACAAAAAAAGACAGCAATACGTCACGCATACCCTTCTTTACGGGGGAGGCTGCATCAATGATACAGTGATGCATCTCAGCAATCCTCATATGGCTTTTGGTGGTGTGGGGAATAGCGGGATGGGGTCTTATCATGGAAAAGCAGGCTTTGAGTCGTTCAGCCACCGCAAGAGCATCATCAAGAAAGGAAATTGGATTGACATACCCCTGCGTTATGCCCCTTACAAAGGCAAACTTCCATTGGCAAAAAAACTGATGAAATAAAAAATAGAGAAAGCAAGTATCAATAATCATATTGAGGATAAAAGCTTTCCCCCTTGTTTTTACCCTATTATATTGGCTTCTGACCGTAATATGCTTTTTCGCCATGTTTGCGCAGATAATGTTTGTCGAGCAGGACCTGTTGCATATCGGGTACCTGAAAATCAGTAAGCACCAGGGTATGATACGCCATCATTGCCACTTGTTCCGTCACTACAGCGTTATGCACAGCCTCAGAGGGCCTTTTACCCCAGGTGAAAGGTCCGTGACTATTGACCAGCACCGCAGGAATCTTGTTAGGATCTTGACCTTTGAAAGTCTCAACGATGACATTGCCGGTCTCCACCTCATATTCCGAGTTTATTTCAGCAGAAGTCATTCTGCGAGTACAAGGAATACTTCCATAAAAGTAATCACCATGAGTGGTTCCAAGCGCAGGGATACTCATCCCTGACTGGGCAAAGATTGTTGCCCAAGGACTATGAGTATGGACTATGCCTCCAATTTCTAAAAAGGCGCGGTACAAAACAAGATGGGTTGGAGTATCACTGGAAGGATTGAGACTCCCCTCGACGACCTTACCCGTGGTCACATCGACAACAACCATATCCCTGGCCGTCATATGTTCATAGCTTACACCGGACGGTTTGATGACCATAAGATTTTCCTTCCGGTCAATACCGCTGACATTTCCCCAGGTGAATGTCACTAAACCGTACTTTGGAAGCATCAAGTTAGCTTCAAAAACTTCTCTTTTCAATGACTCAAGCATAGGCTCTCCTTACTTTCAAGTAACTGGTTTATTTTTACATTCAGCATATTTGTTGTCAAGCTCAACTTACTTCTTTACCACAATCCATGAATGCTCTACTATATATCTCATGGCTAATTTCCACTTGAAGAAACTCTTTAGAAAACTACGATGGGTTGTAAGGGCAGTCGTTCTTGGTTTCGTTGTCGGCCCTGCAATGTGGCTTCTTACCACATTAGTAATAAAAGTAAGCACGCTCAGGGTCTCTTATCCTTATCTTTTGCTTGCCATTCCTCTTGGAGCCTTGCTCATTACATGGCTTTATCAAGTCCTTGGACCATATTTACGAAGTGGCACAGCCCAGGTTATCGAGATGATTAACCAGGGGATACTGAATATAAGCAATCCTAGTAGCCGGGGATTGGAAGAATCAAACCATCAAAACATCTCAGTAAAGATGGCTCCATTACTTCTGATAAGTACAATCATCTCTCATCTGGTCGGGGCTTCCATAGGAAAGGAAGGTGCAGGAGTACAAATTGGCGCCTCCCTTGGTAATTATATTTCTCATCTTGAGAATATCATCCTGCCAAAAAAATTCGAGGAGCACAGCAGGGTCAACAATGGTGTTTGGCTTATCAGTGGTGCCGGCGCTGCCTTTGGTGCGCTCTTCAATGCACCTATCGCAGGCACTTTGTTCGGGTTGCAATTCTCCAGTCCTAATGTAAACAGGACGGATGCCTATGTTCCCTGTCTGGTCTCAAGTTTCACAGCTTGCTACGTAAGCAAGACATTGCTTCATGCAAAGACCTTGGCGCCTGCCCTTGCAGAGAGTATCGGCCTGGACTTCAAAACCACAACTTACCTGGTGCTGATAGCAATCCTGATGGGACTTGAATCAAAACTGTTCTGCGCCATGATCAATGGCTACAAGCGTTTTCTTGGCAATCATTTCAAGAATCTTTGGGAGAAAACCATCTGTTGTTCCATCCTGCTCATCGCCCTTACCTATCTCTGTTTCCTTGCCACTGGAGATTTCAGTCTTAACGGCCTCTCCGCCGATCTTATCGGCAAACAGGTCCCCTGGTATGTCCCCCTCTTTAAGATTATTCTTACAATCGCTTCTCTTGGATGTGGTTTCATTGGTGGTGAGGTCATCCCCATCATGGTCATAGGGTCCACTACCGCCTGCATCCTCACGTCGGTACTTGGTCTTCCTTTTAGCGCACTTGCAATGTTTGGTTCAATTGGAATGCTCAGTGCAGCGACAAATCTGCCACTTGCCTGTTTTATGCTTGGCCTAGAAATATTTGGTTATGCCAACCCAATCCAACTTTTCATGGTATGTATGATCAGCTATGCGGTCAGCGGGTTTGGGGGTATTTATGAGCGGCAGGAAAAAACCAT
>JBAXZS010000186.1:0-5299 GCA_041670175.1 Sphaerochaetaceae bacterium
CCATAGTCTCCCCGCACAAACAGGTCAGGGACACCAATGAAAGAAAGAATCTCTCCACTCTTGGACACTCCGAACATCAAGCCAAAACCAAGAATCCAGAAAGCTGGAGTCCCGATGCAGAAATCCATCAGATTCTTCATGATGATATTTCCTGCGTTTTTGGCCCGGGTGAACCCCGTCTCGACCATTGCGAAACCCGCCTGCATAAAAAACACAAGAGCGGCCCCGAGCAAAACCCAAATTGTGTCTACTGATGAATACATACGTCCCCTCCCAACATTTGAATAAAAAAAGGCGACAACAGGAGAAGCTCTCCCATCGCACGCCTTTGTACGCCAGCATTAGGTCCTAAAAAAGAGAGGGCGATGTGGATAAACCACATCGCCCTTGATGATGCAACTTTTATAGAACTTTTTACTCACCCTTGTCAATAACCCTAATTCACAAAATTCAAACCTTTTAATGCAGGATGGAGAAAATATCCATCCTTTCGTACCAATTCATCATCGAAGAAAATCTCCGCACCTCCATATTCAGGCCGCTGAACCTGCACCAAATCCCAATGCACAGCTGAATCGTTACCATTATAGCAGTCATCATAGGACTGCCCGGGAGTGAAATGAATGGAACCACAAATCTTCTCATCGAAAAGGATATTATCAATGGGTTTTGTCACCTGGGGGTTGCAACCAAGGGAGAACTCCCCCACATAACGAGCCCCCTCATCGGTATCAAACACTTTATTGATCAGGTCATCGTCATCGCTCTGTGCCTCGATTATCTTGCCATCCTTGAAATTGAGACTGATATTGCTGAAACAATGTCCCTGATAAGTGCTCTTGCAATTATAGGTGATTCTGCCATTCACGCTATTTTTCACCGGACAACTGTAAATCTCACCATCAGGGATGTTCTTTTCCCCTGCACAAGGTATCCATGGCATATTCCTCACACTGAAAGTGATGTCGGTCTTGGGACCCACAATATGCACCTTGTCTACCGTATCAAGATATTGTTTTGCCTTGAACATGGCGCTTTTCATGACTGGGTAATCGACATTAAGACACACCTCATAGAAATAGTCCTCAAACTCGGTGGTGGACATCCCAGCCTGCAAAGCAAAACATTCAGTCGGATAACGAAGCACAACCCATTTCGTATGAGGGACACGGACCTCTCCATGCACCGTTTTGTTATAATATTTGCTCACCAGATTGGCTTTCTCGGGGATGGAAGAGAGCTCCCTCACATTGGCGATGCCACGGATGCCAATGAAAGCATCCATCTTTTTCATACGATACACATCGACATCGGCCCAGAGCTCAAGGGATTCCCTGGTCGCTCCAAGGCTCATGGCCCGTTCGACTCTCTCGCTCCATATATTGACTAGGGGATAAGCTCCTCTCTCATATACAGCCTCTACCAAAGCCTCAACCATGGAAACAGGAACATCAACTGCATTTATCCAGCAACTCTCGCCTTTTTGCAGGTTTACACAATAAGTTGCCAACAGCCTTGATAACTGTTTTTCTCTCTGATCACTCATATCGCACTCCTTTCATTTCATATTTCACAGGTTTTCCTGTCCCGGGATCGGTGAATTGCACAGAAATTGCAGTAAGCCCAAAGCTCTTGCCACCCAACCCAAAATAAAGCTCATCGCCATCAAGAGGCCAGCCACTCCAAGCCATGTGGACTCTCACCTGGTGTCTAAAACCAATATTCAATGTGCAAAGAAACCGATGCTCTTCCCCTTTTTTCTCCAAATGTCTTACTCTGGTCAGATACCAAGAGCCTGATGATTTATCCTTCCAGTTTCTGGGACAGTCATTGGTCACAGGCCGTACCTCACGATGATTATCACCAAAAGGACGAAAAAGGGAACCTATGACAACTTCCTGCTCCTTAAGCACATCCCCATAAGGATAGACGGGGAATCCTACACCAAGATCAGTGCGGTTGAGGCTACTTACCGCAAGATATTGCTTGATTACCAAACCAGCTTCCTGTTGGGAACGGAGAGAGGAAAAAGCCTCCTGGGTCCTGGCTATGACCACAAGACCGCAGGTGTTTGTATCCAGACGATGGAGCACCCCACCTTCCCATCCATTACGTCCCAAAGTGACAACTTCGCTGTATTGCTTTGCGACCCGAGAAAGAAGCGTATCCTTGTCAGGTCCATCGCTCTTAAGGGGAACTGTCGCCAGGCCGCTTGGCTTAAAGACCACAAGATAATGAGGGGTCTCGGCTACCACATCTAAATTTTCCATAGGACAATCATATCATACAGCCTTAGTGTTTGAGAATTCTTTTGCACGAGGGGGAAAGACATTGTATACTGGGATTATGTCTGAAATACCTATCAATCCTTATACCAGTCCGACGGTAATCCTTGAGCTTATCTATCGTCTAAAGATAAAAGATGTCATGTGCTCCCACCTGGTGACAGCCTCAAGCGACACTTCGTTACGGGAAATACAAAAGATGATGAGAGACAGCAAGATCACCGGGGTTCCTATTGTCAGAGGCAATCGGCTTATCGGGCTGATAAGTGTGGACGACATCATCAATGCTCTGGACAAAGGATATATCGAGGACAAGGCCGAAGAGCATATGTCCCGTAATCTGATTGTCCTGGAAGACGACATGCCTGTAAGTTTTGCCATCAGGTATTTTGACCGTTTTTCGTTCCATCGATTTCCTGTGTTGAACAAGCAGAAGGAGCTTGTAGGTATGATTACAAGTCGTGACATCTCCAGTTCTCTCCTGCTTGAGATGAACCGCGAGATGGAACAGCTTGAAAAGCATAGCAATATTTCCAATGGGTTGAAGAACAATCTGAATGATGAGATATACACCTATACCATAATGAAGAATGACTTTGAGAATGCAGGCTATGCCTCCACCCAGATCAAGAAGAAGCTCAAAGCCTCGGGCATCGCCCCGCATATCATACGCCGTGCGGCCATCGCCAGTTATGAGCTTGAGATGAATATGGTTGTCCATAGCAACGGGGGTGAGCTTATTGCAGAATACAGCAATGACAAGCTCGTGATCACCGCACGCGATACAGGACCAGGTATACCGGACATACAGAAGGCTCTTACTCCTGGTTGGTCAACAGCCAACGAGTGGATACGATCGCTTGGCTTTGGAGCCGGCATGGGTCTGCCCAACACGAAGAATTGCAGTGATGCTTTCACTATTGAGAGCTCGGAGAAAGGGACATTGGTATGCAGCACTATCTACCTGCATCCACAAGAGGAGAAAACAAATGAGAATCAATGATCTGACAGCAAAATTCACAGTCCTTAGTATGAATAACGGTGATGAGGAGTTGAAAAACGCATACACAGGAGATCTTTTGAGTGATGTGATGGGCAACGCCCCTTCCGACAGTGTCCTTATCACCATCCAGGCACACAAGAATACAGTGGCTGTCGCATCGCTTGCAGGCATCAAAGCGATCATCATCTGCAACAACCGTAGTGTCCCTGTGGACATGCAAAGTGCAGCCAGGGATGAAGGGATAAGTATTTTTACAACAAATGAAAGCCAATTTTATGCAAGTTATACTGTTGCAACATTATTAGGCAAGGTTGATGCGCATAAAGATTGACCTGCATAATCATAGTTGCCTCTCCCCTTGTGCAGCCGATGATTTTACTCCCTCTCTCCTTGCTATACAGGCCATGGATATGGGTATACAAGCGTTAGCCTTGACCGACCACAATACGTGTCTGAACAACAGCGCTTTCAAGGAGGCCTGCAAGCTTTGTGGCATCCTGCCGTTCTATGGCATTGAAGTGACCACCGTTGAGGATGTGCATGTGCTGGTGTTGTTTGAAAAACTTCAGGACAGTTTGGAATTTGGTAGTTTCATTGATTATTTACTTCCGCCCACCAAGAACAACCCCCATCTTTTTGGTAACCAGCTGATTGTCAATGATGAGGGCGAAGTACAGGGAACTTTTGAGAAATCATTGCTTGGCACAAGCGGTATAAGTTTTGATGATACGATTGAGGAAGGCCTAAGCCGGGATGCATTGGTCATTCCTGCCCATATCGACAGACCTGCGAATAGCGCACTTGCAAATCTGGGCTTCCTGCCGAATCTGAGCTATAGCGCGGTTGAGGCAATCCATATTCCCCTGAAGGCCGAGACCTGGGGTAACACCATAATTACTGGAAGCGATGCTCATTGTTTTGAAAACGTAGGCCGCAGAGCCTTTTTCCTAGAGATTGAAGAATTATCATTCTCTGGTATAAAAGAAGGCCTCCGAAGAGGCCTGGTAACTTATAGGCAATAATTCTCACACTAACGGTTGCTTGAACGACCAAAAATTCTCAAAAGATACAAGAAGATATTCAGAAAATCCAAATAAAGGCTTAAGGCAAACATGATACTGACTTTTGTGTAGGTAGCCTCGTCCATTGAGGAACCATACTGGTCGTTGACCTTAACCAACTTAGAAGTGTCCCATGCTGTCAGCCCGAGGAAGATGCCCACTCCAAGATAACTCAGAAGATATTCCATACCGGTGGAATGAAAGAACATATTCATCACGCTGGCTATTATAAGGCCCCATAATGATACCATCAGGTAGTATCCCCAACCACTGAGATCCCTTTTTGTTGTCATGGCATAAACGCTCATACCAGCGAACATCATTGCTGCCGAAACGAATGCCTTGGAGATTACAGCTCCGGAATAAACCATGAATATAGTACTAAACAAAATACCATTAAGCACCGAATAGGCCAGGAACGCCCCAATGGCACTATTCTGGCTCATTGATTCCAACCGGGAACTTAGGAAAATCACCAAAGCGAACTCGGCGATTATCAGTAAGATGAAGCTGAAGGAATTGCCAAGCATAGCCTTCATCAGGCCGGGATTCGCCGCAACCACATATGATACCAATGCCGTAATTGCCAATGCCGCAGTCATCCATACATAGACATTCTTCACGATACTTCGCTCTCGGACGTCTACGTTATGCAACATCTGTGCTTTTTGCTCTGTCATAGTCTTTGCTCCTATTACTTTGTAATGTGAATGTATTTATCCAATAAGTCAATTGTTATCATACTCTTTTTTTACTCCATCTTCCACTTCTGAAAAAACAATAAAGAGTAATGAGCTCGGTGCAATCCCCGACAAGATAGGACAACCAGAGAAAGGAAATGCCCAGATGGAGAAGTTTGATTACTATCAGGGCATAGGGTATCTGGAATACCCATTGGGCGATAAGAGACCCGTACATGATGGCTCTCGTTTCCCCTGAACCATAGAAGG
>JBAXZS010000187.1:0-5278 GCA_041670175.1 Sphaerochaetaceae bacterium
AAAGAATTATCTGTTTCAGCCGATGGGAAATTCGCCGTCTCCCCCTCGGGTTCCAGCACACTCAGTTCATACTCGAGCTATCCCAAGACCAGATACTATCTGGATAGTTCCCTTGTACTTGATACAGAGAACATTGATTTGAAATTCACCTTTCCCTTGTATTCAGATCCCAAGGTCAAGCGGGCTTTTGGCAATCGTTTTACTGCTTTTAGCCTTGATTCGCTCTTTGGAGCCGAATGGCCTACGGATTTCAGTAGCGACATAACCAGCTACACCTGGAGTGCCAGTGGGAGCTTCACCTTGCCCAAGGCATGGAAGACCGGCTTTCTTGATACCTTTATTGTGAGTACAGCCAAGGCTTCCGCGGTATACAACTGGAACTGGCCAACTTCAATGACTGAGTATGGGTATCATCTTTACAGCGTGGTAATCCCTGAACTTACTGCGAAGATTGGAGGAACGCTCTTTGATTCCACTACCATAAACAAGAAGAAGGACACCTCCACGGACAAAGAGGAAAAAAAGTACAATGACTCACAGGCTGAGCTTTCCTCACTCCTGACGACCACCAATGATGATTTCGTCAACAAGATGCTTGCTGATGCATATAGAAGCAAGACCGAGAGTGAGACCAAGAATGAGAAGGGGGGATATGCAAAACTGTACTATACCGTGGATGAGAAGCTATCCCAGAGTGCAAAGTCGGTGAGTAATATTTTCTCCTGGGACTCAACCCATTACCTCTATAATCTCACCAAGGCAGCTTTGACTTTCGATTCCGTCCTTGACCCTGATTTCTTCACCTTCAAGCAATCGGTGGTCCCTCAGTATTCCTACACCGAGGACAAGACGAAGACCATCTACAAGATCAAGCAGTTCACTGTTTCTGCAAACACCTATGCCTCTGTACCCCTGCTTGGCCTAAGCTATTCCTTGAGCGAGAAACTGTACAGTTATACGGAATCAACGACTACCAGTGAAGAGACCACCATTGATGAGAAGTATTTTAAGTTTACCTCGAGCTATGTGACCACTCATCAGATTGCCTTGTCCAAGGATTTCTCTCTCGGATCCGGCACATTCAGCCCCTCGCTGACCTATATTCTTCCTCCTCTGACACAAAGCCTTATTCCTGCGATCACGTATAAAATATCAAATTGGAGTTTTTACGGTTCTTTTAAGTTTGTACAGGGAGATGATGCGCTGCTTCACAAGAACCTGCTCACCGCAACCATCACCTTTAGTTCTGATTATCTCAATTTCTCAACCAAGAACACATACCAATGCACGGATTATACTGCTTCCGATTTCTGGTATCCCTTCAAATCAAGCGGTGCCGTTTCCTTCTCCCGATGGGGGCTGACCTTGTCGGAGAGCTATGATTACAGCGCCCATAGTACGAGTTATTACTATTACTTCAACTCTCTTGCTTCTTCAATCAGCTATGGTTTCTTTAAGAGCACCTTCACTTTCCTTGGCCCTTACGACAATCTGAAGAAATCAACCTGGGCGACCACGATTGACATCTCCAATTTCAAGATCAACTGGTGGAAGCAACGGTGTTCCTTGACATTCGACCTGGCATCCACCATGACCATAGACTTCATCACTCCCTATGCCACGAATCTCAGCATCACTGCGGGGTTCACCTTCAGCATCGCCGAGTTTTTGGATTTGAAATTCTCAGTGACCTCGGGGAACAGTGGTTTCTTCACCTATTATGAGGATGACCAGTTCAAATGGAACTTGATGTTCGAGGACCTGCTTCGTTCCTTTGATTTCTTTGGGGATGGCAGAAGCCAGACCAATTTCAACCTGAGCAAACTCAGTTTCCAGCTTATTCACTATATGGATGACTGGACCCTAAATTGCAAATACACCGGAAGTGTTGTATTATCAAATAATAAGTATTCTTGGGTTCCCTTGGTTTCCGTGTTCCTGCAATGGAAGACGATACCTGAACTCAAGGTGGATGAGAATTGGACAAAGAGCACAAGTTCGAGCGCATGGACTTCGTCCGGTTCGTCAGACACATAAGATAAGGAATTAGATGGATACGACTATCACTTTTGATGATTCGGGGCAGATGGTGAAGGTTTGTGGGATCAATGACCGCAATCTGCCCTATCTGGAAATGTTACTTCAATGCGACATGTCGGTCAGAGGGAACCAGCTGTTTCTTGAGAGCGAAGGCGAGGATACCGCCAAGTTGTCAAAGATTCTTTTTGCGCGATTGCAAAAAATCGCTTTCACCAGGGATTCCTTGAGCGAGGCGGAGATATTCATGGAATACCAGAGTCTGAGGAATCCTCCAGCGGCACAATCTCTTGCTTTTGCCGGGGAGGAGGAGAGACAGACAGCTATCATGGTCCAAAACAAGTTGGTCTATCCCAAGAGCATCAAGCAGAGGCAATATATTGAGGCCATGGAAAAGGAACAGATAGTGTTTTCCATCGGACCCGCAGGCACAGGGAAAACCTTTCTCGCTGTCAGCAGTGCCCTGTCCCTGTTGCTGAGTGGAAAACGGCAGAAGCTGGTGCTGACCCGTCCCGTAGTGGAGGCGGGTGAGAACCTTGGATTCCTTCCGGGGGACCTTTCCCAGAAAATCAACCCGTATCTCAGACCTTTATATGATGCCATGGAGGTTTTGCTCAGTCCCTCGAATGTCAGGAAACTTGAAGAACATGGAAGTATAGAAATCGCCCCCTTGGCCTATATGAGAGGACGAAGCTTGCAAAACGCGGTCGTGCTTCTTGATGAGGCCCAGAACACCACCCGTGAGCAGATGCAGATGTTCCTTACTCGTATTGGGGAGAATGCGACTGCTATTGTGACAGGGGATATCTCCCAGGTCGATTTGCCACGGGGCAAGGAGAGCGGACTGGTACATGCCATACGGATCCTGAAGGATATCCCGGGTATTGGGATCGTGACCTTTTCCAGTGCCGATGTTGTTCGTGGTCGTATTGTGCAAAGGATTATTGATGCTTATGCTTCTGATAGCGGACAAAGGGGCCTGGCATGAAAAACAACAAGCAGCATTCCGGTTATGGGACGCAGAAGTTCACCTTCTGGATTTGGATTCTGATTGTTATCATGATGGGTGGGGCCTTGGTTGTCCCTGTTTTGTTGTCAACCGATTCCGTTTTCCTGGCCCAATCCTCGTTGCGTAAATATAGCGAGGGCCAGCTTTGTGATAATGATGTCTATTCCCCCAACTCCTTTGAGTTCCTTGATGTCGAGCAGACTCAGCAACGGCTTGCGCAGGCCAGTGCGGAAATCTTGCCTTTGTTCTCTTATTCTTTGAACGAGACACTGCAATCGACTGCCCGTTATGAGATATTCGCCAAGGCGTGGGATACCCCTTCAACCACGCTTGAGGTCATTTCCTTGATGTTGGGAAAAGCCGGTATAACCGATTCCGAGCAAGTTGTCTCCCGTTTTTCCGAGTTGTCCGAGATGGAGAGGCAGCAGATGCTTATGGCGGTCCGTGATACCTTGCAGCAGGTGCTTCTTCTGGGTATCTACAAACAGAGTGATATTGATTTTATACGAAGTGAGGGATATGAGAAATACGAACTAGAGGAGCTGGGGTCTGATGAAGACTCCAAAAGCAGGGATATCTCCTCCATGATGACCACGGATACCTTGGAAAAAAACCTGTCAGGTTGGTTGTCGACTTACTCCGTCTCAATTAAAGGGTTCCAGTTGGTTCTCCTTGCGGATACTGTCCGCCTCCTTGCCTCTGCAAATTATTTATATGACGCCAATGCTACTTTGCTGGCTCAGGAGAATGCAAAGAATGCGACACCTCCTGTGTACATCTCTGTGACCAAGGGGCAACGGATTCTTACCAAGGACACGGTGGTGACCAAAAATCAATTGACCCTCCTTGCTGAGATGTCCAAGCACAGGACGAGTTATTCCGCACCGGAACTGGCAGGAAGATTTATTTTCTTGATGATAGTCACTTTTGTCACTTTGTCTGTGTTTCTCACGTTTATTCCCAGATCCCCGAGAAAATATCAATATTTGATGTTCTGTGCTGTGTTGATTATCATCTCCGAGGTGATTGAGTATTTCACCTATCATTGGATGCAATCCTCTGATTATGTGTTTAAGGATTCCTTGATTCCTTTTGTTCTTGCTCCTCTTTTCGTGTCCTTGGTCAGTGGGAAAAAAAGATTGGGTGCGGTTACATCTTTCCTTTTGGGCTGCTACGCCATTCTTCTTCCGGGAGCGAGCATCATGACGTTTTTCTTTTGTGTGATAAATGGGAATATATGCACCTTTTTTTTCCAGCATTCGAACAAACGGATCGATTTGCTTTTCCATTGGCTCTATGCGTGTCTCGCTTGCACATTCACGGAAATAGCCTTTTGCTTGTTCACGGGAAGTGGTTTTGCGGAACTGCTTCAGATTGTAGGGGTCCTGTTGCTTAATGTGACCCTTTCCTTGATTGTGGTCAATCTTCTCCTTTCCATCTGCGAGTCATTGTTCAATCTTCCGACTGCCAATCGTCTCAATGAACTTGTCTTTTCGGAAAATCCTGTCCTTGATCGGTTGGCCGCCGCTGCCCAGGGGACCTATAACCATAGCATGAGTGTTTCCGAGCTGTCATATGAGGCTGCAAAGGTGATTGGTGCCAATGCGATGCTTGCCCGTGTCGGAGGCTTGTACCACGATATTGGCAAGATGGATTATCCTGAGTATTTTATTGAAAACCAGGAGGATGAAAACAAACAGGACGATATCAAGCCAAGTCTTTCAGTGGCGATTATCAAAAGCCATGTCAAGACAGGCATAGAGAAGGGTCGGGAGTCGGGACTGCCGCAGGAGGTGCTTGATATCATTGGCGAGCACCATGGCAATGATGTCATCTATTATTTTTACAAAAAAGCACAGGACCAGGCAAAGGAAGGCGGGACCGGGTTGATCAATGAAAGCGATTACAGCTACGACGGTGCCTTGCCTGACAGCAAGGAGGCCGCGATTGTCATGCTTGCTGATTGTGTCGAGGCCGCATCCAGGACCTTGAAAAAACCAAGTTCGGTAAAGATTGAGAAACTTGTGCATTCAATAATCCTTGGTAAGATTGAGCGTGACCAACTCAAGGAAAGTCAGCTTTCGCTCACCGATTTGGATCTGATTGCCAGTTGTTTTGCAAAATCCCTGGTGGGAAGGAACCATCATCGTATCGATTACCCGGAGGAGTCCAAGAGCAAGGCCGCCCCGGTGGAGAACAAAGAGGATGGAGAATGATGGAGCATATCATTGA
>JBAXZS010000188.1:0-5254 GCA_041670175.1 Sphaerochaetaceae bacterium
TGGAATGAATGATTTTCCGTCAGCTGTCTGAATGCTACCTGTTGAATCATCATTTCTGTTTATTTTGGTATGGAAGCCAAAATAACGACCTGGATTCAAGATAGTAGAAATGCTTTGCTCTTCAAAAGCCAAGACTTTTTGAAGAACAGAAACTTGAATATCATCTCGTAAGAAAATAGACATACCATCTTCAAGAAGTGGACGTTCCGAGTATGAAACTTGGCCCCATTTGTGCGAAGCGACTTTGCAAAAGCCTTTATGATTTGAATCCCATAAGAAATAGCAAACACCTCCTTTGATTTCCACACCCGTAAAACAATCAGAGGAATTTGGAAAATCATGAATACAAGATAGTCGTTCGTCTGTGAGCATTTCTTTTCGGAAACTATCTAGACCTCGTCCTCCAGAGAACCACCTCGATGGCATTACCATACTTATAAAAGAGGGCTTTAACTTTTTTGCTTGAAGTACAAAAAAATGATATATAGGTATTGCACTAGCTGCATTACCTCCATCCATTTCCTGATACGGTGGGTTTCCTACTATTGCATCGAATTTCATATTTCCTGTTCCTTCTACATTCCAGTAACTCTTACTGGAAATTTTCTTTACAACCTGGTCTGATTTGTTCTTGAACTGATTTACCAAGTCTTCAAAGTAATGGGCATTAATCTTTCCTGGTTTATAACCTAGCAAGGTCCTCTTTGTGATGTATTTGGACATCTCCGTTTTGCAGACGACAAATACGTTTTCCACGATGGTTTGTCTCCAGAGTTTGTCCTGCAGTTCCATCGTTCTTTCATCTTCTTTGTATGCATCCAAACGCTTTCTGTAGATACTATAAGTGACATACAAAGGATAAAGACCGGATTTGGAGTTAATTTCAAGAATTCTTGCATCAGTATTGGCAAATGTTTTTTCTGTGACTTCTCCTCTATCAACATATCTTGGTTTTTCCTGCATCAGCTCGTGTTTCTCGTCATAAAAGTCATAGCCGCCAAGGCAGTCACTCATATGCATGTTTACCACACGCCAGGGTGTAAGTACCGTTTCCTTATCAGGATTCTTGAATGTAGCGAATATCTGAGCAAGCTTCTTTACCCTTTCCGTTGGGTTTAGCCCATCAGCAGCTTTCACCTTTCGTCGAATCTGATTACCTGCCTCTATGAAAATATCTTTGTCATAGAATTGCTTGAATTCATTAAACTTGGATTTAGTGATTTTACAAGGCATGAACTCATTCCAAGAGATGTCATCCACCATATCTGCAAAGCTGTCTATCGTGATATCCTCATCAATATCCTTCTCCGAACCATAAACCAAAAGCGGAATCCTGATTGAGATTGCCCTGAGAATGGAAATGGCCTTGCTCTTTGCTTCTTTCGCTTCCTCGTATTTTTTCAGGGCTTCAAGTTCTTTTTCGGTCAGTTTCTTCTTCTGCTTTTTTTTCTTTGCTGCATCTTCAGCGGCAGCCTGTTCCTCAGGACCCAATCCAGACTCCGAAATTACAATCTTTTTCTGGATATCAGCGGCTTTTGATGCCCCTACTATCTTTTTTAGTTCTTCAAACTTCGCCTTGTCCAAATCTGTAAGCTTGAGCAAGTTGTCATTGTAGAGCTTAACGTCATCAAAGCCATTCTGAGCAACACGAGCCGCATAATATTTCTTGAGTTGCCTGAGCATTGAGTTCACATCATAGGTGTGCATCTCTGAACCCTGGATGGCAATAACAGGACAGAAGTTGAGAAACTCACGCATCTTGTCCTCCGATGCGGAATCATTAGAACCCGGTCTTGTTCCAAGCTTACCGGCCTCGGCTATCATCTGAAGAGTTCTGTCTGGAGCAAAATCAAAGACGAAGCATCGGTCCTTCATTCTTCCATTGATGTTCGCAGGAGTTTGTACTCTGAATATTGTCTGAAGATAAGAAGAAGCAGAGGTGGCGCCAGAACCATAGAGCATGAGGACTGCTGTCCAAGGTTTAACGGTAACACCAGTGGTAAGCCTACCACAAGAAAGTGTTATGGTTCTTGTTTCCTCAGGATGGCTAGTTATTGCATTGGTAACTCGTTCAAGTGGGTCTTTGGTTGCAGAAAGAACTTCTCCGGCTACATTCACTATCTTGAAATTGCCGAATCCGAAAACATTATGTTTTACCAGCAGAGCTTCCAATGCTTTGGCTTCTTTGACTCCAGGTAGCATCCATAGTGTATGATTGAAATAATTCCTGTATTCATCCCGTGAGAAAGGATAATTGGAATCATCGTCTTTCTTACAAAGCAGATTTAGGAAACTCTTCACATCATTCTCATGGACAAATCGCCCAGGCTCGGAATCAGGAGGAACCCTGCATCCATCATTTTCGACTGTTCCGGTCCACACGCGGAAGAATTCCCTGAAATTGAAAGCTTTATCCTCAATATCCTCATAATTGGGTATTGCATCTGAAATGTCATAGGTAAAAATTCCAAGCTTTGGGAGACCCTCATATGGGTTGCTGTCAAGTCCGTGGATGGTATCCCACTCCGCCTTGGCTTTCTGCTCCATGACATAGTCCCAGGTATAGACCTCGTCATCCTCAAAGTCCTCGACAAGATTGAACGGGGTGCCGGAAAGGTATATCTGCTTAGTCTTGCCATAGGATTCTTCCTTGATGATTTGCCTCAGAACTTCATCTCCAAGTGATGTCTTTGTTCCTTCGTGGGCTTCATCGACGACCACAAGATCCCAGTTTGTTTCGTAGATGACCTTATTCTTGACAAACCTGCCGCCGACTTTGTCCGAACCACGTAAGTCCTGAATGGAAGCGAAGTATATAAAGGAATCACCATTCTTGATGTGTTTGACAATATGTGATTCATCAGTACCTTTCTCGCAATAAAAATAATGCTGGTCCCAGAATATCTTAGTGAAGTCTTTATGCCATCCTTCGTCGACAACAGGCCGATGGGTAAGGATGATTGTTTTCTTGAAATTCTTCCGCTTGATGACTTCCAATGTGCTGAGTGTCTTGCCGAAACGCATCTTTGCATTCCAGAGCATCTTGTTGTGGCTCTTGAACCGAGCAATGGTCATGTCAATGGCTTCTTCCTGCTCAGGCCTGAATTCGATATTGATATGATCCGTGGTTATTTCCGAACCGAAAAGGGATTGTCTCCCCTCCTTGACCGCCTTGATGGCATTCTTAACTGTATCAAGATCAGTGCGAAACCACTCCTTGCTGCCATCAAAGGGTTCTTTTTTGATACCAGATTTTTCTAACACTTCATGAACCTTGTGATCATCAAAATAAACCAACTTGATGTTGCCTTCTTCCTTGATTTTCTTTTCCGCAAGTTCTGTATAAAGCAGACTATATGTAATTCCTGCAGTTTGGGTGTAAGAATTGATTCGGTCTTTGGCAGCTTTGTTCAAAAGGGATGAGCAAGGAGTCAGAAGTGAAGCATATTGAGCATCATCTTCAGGCTTGACAGTGGCTTTTCCAATCTTCAAGCAACCTCTATGCCTCTCGTCATAGATTGCGAAAACATAAATCAAAATGTATGAAAACGCAGCATCAAACTTGTTTCCCATCACTTTCCTTCCTTCAGCATTGAGACAGCTACAAGTGTCCTGTTCTTCTGCCAGTCCTTTATCCTGCAGTATAGACCGTTATGTTTGTTGATGTTTCCTGTTTTGCAACCTTCGCAGACTGTCCTGACTTCCTGTTCTTCAAAAAAATCTTGTTCAACCGTCACTACATCGTGACATGAAAGAGGAACTACGAACTTAATTCCATCCATCTGCCATAGGTTCCATGAGATGATTTCCGCTATCTCACGAAGAAGCTCAATCGAAGGATTCTCGTCATTGAACATAGCCTTATAATATTCAATATATGAGAGGAGCGCATTCTCCCTTGCCAGCAAGAGACTGTCCCCTTGCCATTCAAAGCCATAGATGCTCTGGAAACTTTTTCTAGCCCATTTAATCCAATTCTCTTTGCCTTGGCAGTTTTCAGTAACAATACGTAGTTTTCGGTCCAGAAGACCAATCCTGTCCTCAATAACAATCATGTCGCCTGTGGTGGTGTCGTAGCGGCTGATAAGATAAGGAGCTTCTCCGCAAGAGACCTCAAGCCTTGGAGAAAGCACATAGTCTTGCCATGTCTTGCCTTCAGGGAAAACAATGGTTTCATGGTTTGTTTTCCACCTTTTGCCATTTTCAGCATTGAAGACCAAATCTCTGCCAAACCATGCATTGTCAACAAGGTTGTTCTGCTTATTGCATATCCATGACGGCGTGAACACTTCAGCTTTGTCGCGAATCCTATGAAGCTGTTCGGTTTTAGTTTTGCTAATTCTCGGCCTAATGATTTTTGAATTCTTATCAGTTATCAGCGGGATGGTAATTTCAGAAGTCTCTTCATAGCCATGGCCCAATTTGCTGTAGTTGTCGGTCATCCACAGAATATTCTTCTTTGTGGTGCAGTCTTTGAGAAGGAGCTCCAAAAGAGTCTTGTCTGCATTGAGTATATTATTTTCGTTTATGTCAGATTCGTCTTTGTACTTCAAAGGAACCTCTTTGGGAATCTCTTCTGTCATTGGTTTAGAATAACACACATTATCAATCATTTCACCTTGAAAACACAGGATTTAGCATCCTGAACTGATTTGAAACAACCAAAAAGATTGTTGGACAGGATGTTTCATTGACTTGCTATTATCCCCCATAAAAGTGAAGTATATACATGCCGTACGAAGAAAACAAATAAGCGTGGATTGAACAGAGGTCCATTATTCGCAAGGTTGTCGCCAATGCAATTGACAAGATGCTGGCGAATTTCTGAAAAGAATCTTGTTTTTTTGATTGGCTTTAAGTAAGAAAATCTTATTTTGATGTGTTTGTGGATATACAGGTTTTAACAGTTCTCTCAAAGGGGCAGATTACTCTTTCTGTGGAGATGAGGAAAAAAACTTTCAATTGAAATGATACTCAATTCGCAAGTTACACTTCCGAGAATGCGATAATGCTCAAGATTGGGAAGCTTCCAATAATTGAGAATTTTGATGAAGCTCAGAAGTCAACGGCATCATCAAGTCTTACCACCAAAATCATCAGAGCAGTTGCATCTGAAGATATCACAGCTCGTGTTTCACCCAAAATGTTATGGATAATTTAAACACTCATGCCATTCCATTCTTATTATATGAAGCATTCCCGCCACAGAAAGTTTTCAGAATCGCAGGACGCCTTGAGGTCCATTACACACCCA
>JBAXZS010000189.1:0-5234 GCA_041670175.1 Sphaerochaetaceae bacterium
AACAGTCATCAACATTCGGGATTGGCTTATGTAACGCCAATGCAAGCAAGGACAGGCGAAGCGGAAAGATTGTTTTCTGAACGGAACAAGACAATTCTGGCAGCAAGAGAGAGATCCTCTACGTTGGAGTACTGACAGGACAAGAACGTATGCGTTGCCAGAAGTGAAGGCAACTTACCGGCCTTTAAAAGAAGAGGTCTAACTAACGAAAGTCAAAATGAGAGCGAAAATTAGCTTGACAAATAGCGCGGATTGGCCACTGCAATGTCCATCAGATGCTGTCTGCTTTCCCTTGGTGCCCAGCTGATATGGGGGGTGATGATGCAGCTTTTGCTAGTGAAAGGCAGGTGATTCATAAGAAGTGCCAAATGTCTCTTAGCAGTATACTGACTATTATATGAAGTTTGTGATTAATATCTTTCTTGGAAATTAATTACATTTTTCAAAGGTTCTTTCTCAATATAGTTTTTTACATTATGGAAAAAGATTTCGAATACTGAACTTGGGTCGCTAGGTGAGAGCCCTGAGGCATGAGGGGTGATAAAAACATTCTCCATATCCCAAAGTTCACAAGTTGTTTCCAATGGTTCTGGAGAAGTAGCATCCAATCCCGCCCCTGCGATTTTCTTTTCTTGCAAAGCAGTTACCAGGGCGGTTTGGTCCACAAGGTCTCCCCTTGCGATATTAATGAACAGGGCATCTCGTTTCATAAGGGCGATTCTTTCTTTATTAAAGATTTTGATTGTCTTAGGGGTTGAGGCTAAAGAAAGCACGACATAATCCGCTTTTGGAATCTGTGAGTCAATTTCTTCCAAAGTGTACAATTCATCAACGAATTCGGGTTTCTCAAAGATTGTCCTTTTTATTGCAATAACATACATTCCCAGGACCTTTGCTCTTTTTGCAATATTGGTTCCGATGTCCCCCAACCCCACGATTAAAATCGTACTGTCCCAAATATCCTTCGTAGGGAAATAGCGAATCCATTTCTTCTCTTTCATTTGTTCATGATAGGTAAAGAAATTATGATTGAATGCAATGATCATTCCAATAACATGATCCCCGATCTGTCGTCCAAATGTTCCTCGACTGTTAGTTAACATGATGTTTGCATTAGAGAACAATTTTTTATCAGCATATTCCTGTATGCCCGCACTTGGGGTTTGCAGCCAAAGAAGACTCTTCGCCTTGATCAAGTCATCAGGCTTGGGGAAGCCGACAATTATTTCCGCCTGTTCCAATTCTTTAGAGGAATATGATGTTTGGTTTTCAACTGTAATCTTTAATTGTGGATAGGTGCATTGCAATCTACGTAGCTCATCCTTGGTGGGATTGAAATGTGAACAGGTAAGCAAAAGGGTATTAATTGAGTTGTTCATGAGGATTCTCCTTTTTGGTTGAGGGCTCGGCAGTGGATTTTCTTATGATCACCGAGGAGGGTAATATTATTTTAAATTGCGAGAAATAGGTTGGATGTTCAATTTGCATAAGAATTTCTTGAATTGCAGTCTTTGCCATCAGGTTGATGTTCTCATGGACGGTGGTTAACGGGGGAATGGAATAATTGCTTTGTTCTATGTCATCGAAACCAACGACACTGATATCTGTGGGCACCTTTAACCCGATATCATTGATTGCCCGGAGGCAACCAAAAGCGATGTTGTCATTAAATGCAATTATTGCGGTGGGAAGTGATTTTGCTTGAAGAAGATATTCCTTCGTGATTTGATAAGCTGTTTCCGGTTCCCAGTCACAGCTTAAAATTGAGAACTTGGAAATATTGTGCTTTTGGAATGAATACTTGCATCCCATTAGCCTTTCCTTGCAGGACAGGTAGGTCGGTATGCCCGTGACCAATAAGAAGTCTTGATGGCCCAGCTCAATCAGATGATTACATATCGAGACCATTCCATTGGTATTGTCCGCAAGGATTGAAATGATTTTGGGATTGTATTCGTTTACGAGAACAGAGGGTATTCCTTTGCTTAATGCAAGCTGAACACATTTATCAGAAATATTGCTTACAAAGATAATTCCATCAAATTCTTGGCTTTTCAACAAGGCTTCAAAATCTTCATTCTCGCAGAGCGAGTAATATGAGAACGAATACCCCAATGAGCGGGCCTCTTTTTCCGTATAGTAGAAAAGCATGGAATAAAAAGGTTGGGAAATCCTATCGATCCTATGAAGAGAAGGTGGGAGGAAGAAGCCGATTGTCCCCTTGTTCTTATTCTCTTTTGTCTGTTGCGAGGAATTGTTTCTCGTATCCTTTGTTTTTGTTATTTTTGTCCCGATGCCTGGCAATTTGACGACAAGTAAATCTTCAACCAGCATCTTAAGTACTTTTCTTACAGTTGTTCGTTCGACATCATAGTGTTCTCCAATCTCCCGCTCGGAAGGAAGCAAAGAACCATCCTTATATTCATCAGATAGGATTTTTTGTTTTATGTCTTCGTAAACTACTTCATATAATGGTTTGGCGTTGCTCAAAATCTTCCTCCAAATTAATCAACACTAAGAATAATCCTAATGTAAGCTAAAATATATGATAACAAACAGATAAAACAGAAAGCAACAGATTATATTAGATATGTACTAGAGTCATCGTGCAGTTTTTATTATACCCCTATTTACATTCCAATCAAAAATAATATAAACATGTAGTCTACATGTATTTTATAGTATATCAAGTTTTGATTTTGTCAATAAGAACTTACAATACATAGTAGTATATTACTCATATTTTTTCTATAGCCTTCAATAAACATAAAAATAATTCTTGCTATATTTAATACATGTGTTAGTATATATTGCATACATGTTGCAAACATGTTGTTTTAATTTTTAAGGAGGGGCATGTGAAAAAGGTTGCTATGCTGTTGTTGATTGTAAGTTGTTTGTTCTCTTTTGCAATTTTTGCAAATGGAACGAAGGAAACGGAGCAATCAACGGGAAAGCCCGGTGAGTTTGTGATTAAAATCGCAAATCCGAGTAATCCTGAGGATAATTGTGTCAAGGCTTTCTACTATTTTGAGAAAATAGTGGAGGAAAGAAGCAAGGGAAGGGTCGATGTACAGGTTTTTGATAGCGGTCAGCTTGGAGCCCATCGGGATTATATTGAACAAATGCAGATGGGAAGTTTGCAAGCCGCCGAAATTAATACTGCGGTATTGTCTGGATTTGATCCGAAGTTTATGGTTTTCGATTTACCTTATCTTTCAAAGAATGTCCAACATTTGCAGACAGTGTTGAATAATGGACTCGCTGACAAACTCTCAGCGTCTTTGGAAGAGACCACCGGTCTAAAGATTATTGGATGGATGATTCGTTCCCCCAGAAACGTGTACAACTCCAGAAATGCAATCAATGTCGCCGATGATTTCAAAGGTATGAAAATTCGTGTTATGGAAAGTCCTATCATGACAAAGACCTTTGAGCTTTTAGGTGCTATTCCTGTGCCTTTGTCAGCTAGTGAGCGTTATATGGCTTTGCAAACTGGTGTTGTCGATGGTGCCGAGAACTCTGTGGCGATTATTGTGGCTCAGAAAGAATATGAAGTAACCAAGTATGTTTCTCTCACCGCTCATAATATTACTCCCAACATCATTGCGATAGACAAGAACTATTTTAGCAAATTGCCGTCAGATATTCAGAAAATCATTGTTGATGCAGGAAAAGAGGCTGGCGAATATGCGACAAAGCTTGATTCTGATAATGAAGCAGCTACCCTTGCTGAGTTGCGGAAGCTAGGGATGACAGTCAATGATATTACGGACAAGTCCTCGTTTATCAATAAAGTTACTCCACTTTATAACCAATACAGGGACGAAATAGGTGGCAGTATCATTGATGCGTTTTTGAAGTAATGCCAGGTTTTTGAAATGGGGATTTCCATCCCCATTTCATTTTGCTCTTTCCCAATCCAGGGAAGGTTTTTTTGAAGGTCGGATAACAAAGGACGAGGGAATATAGTGAGTATATTCCAGCCTGTAAAGGGGAAATGAGAAGTGAAAAAATTCATTCATATTCTTTTTGATTTTATTGTTGAATATTGTGTAAGGATTATTGGTTGCATGATGCTTATCACTATTCTTCTTCAAATTTTTACAAGAACCTTTTCGAAGGTCCCTTTTTCTTGGACCGATGAGCTCGCCAGGTTTTCTTTTATTTGGTACTGCTTTTTGGGAAGCGTTCTGACCATGTATAAGAAAATGCATCTTGGGATAGACTATTTTGAGAGTAAGATGAACCAAAAAGCTAAGTTTGCCAATAGAATTTTTGTATACAGCATAGAAATTATTTTTGGATTGTTATTGGCAATATATGGATTCAAGTTATTATCAATTATCAAAATACAAAAATCACCAATAATGCGGATTCAAATGAAATACATTTATTTATCACTTCCCGTTTCTGGGGTCTTCTATACAATTCTGGGAATCAATGAGTTGGTTTCTCACCTTGTTTCAGGGAAATCTCCCCAAATATCACCGGCTATAAGTCAGAGCCACCCAAGGTAAAAGGAGAGATAAGGAAATGATAGCTGTAGTGGTGTTTTTTATTATGATTCTGTTAATGGTGTTCAATGTTCCCATTGCAATTTGTACAGGATTGGCGACTGTTGGAGGAATTGCCTTTGTCGGGGGTATCCCTTTTCAGGTGTTTGTCCAAAGAATGTTCACTGGAATGGATTCTTTTACCTTGATTGCAGTCCCCCTGTTTATTATGACGGGTCGTTTTATGGCCTTGGGTGGTATTACCCAGGACTTGATCAGCGTGTCGAAAGTTCTTGTTGGCTATTTCAAGGGCGGATTAGCATATATCAATATTGTTGCCAGTATGCTTTTTGCAGGAATCACAGGATCAGCTGCTTCCGATACTTCCTCCATTGGAGCAATCCTTATTCCTTCCATGGTTGATTCAGGGTATGATACCGATTTCTCTGTCGCGGTGACCGCGACCTCTTCGACGATTGGGGTCATGATTCCACCCTCGATTCCCATGGTTGTGTATGGCGCTACCTCAGGTGCCTCAATAGGAAAACTGTTTTTAGGAGGGGTTGTTCCGGGTATTTTGACTGGAATAGCCTTGATGATTGTGTCCGGGATTATTTCAAATAAGAGAAATTATCCACGAGATGAGCGGGTCTGCCTGAAAAAGAGTTTGGTAATTTGTGCAAAAGGTCTTCCTGCCTTGTTTACTATTTTTATCATTCTTGGAGGAATCGTTGGGGG
>JBAXZS010000190.1:0-5182 GCA_041670175.1 Sphaerochaetaceae bacterium
AATTGACAGCTACTCGTTTTTTTATTGTCGGGGGAACTAGATAGAAGGTGAATTGAACAGGAAGAAAAAGGAAATATTTCGGCGATACCTGTCTTGATTTCTGAAAAGCCAAGCGGATTGCTGAGGATGTTGCTGTACCTTGCGTACTATCCATGCCCGTAAATGCGTTCTCTGACATTGAGGATTGGATATTCATTGGGCAAGGAATGGGGTATTTGGGGAATGCGGCGATGAATGTTGTCTATCCTGCTGTCAAAATCATTTGTAAAAAAACAAGTCCACGAAACAAGCACGTTCTGGTATTTTATCTTGATCTCTTGTTTTAGGATAAAGTCGGTTTTTTGTCAAAATTTTTAACAATTGTTATTACTTGTTAAAGGTTTCTTGTTTTCAGGAGTCTTCTTGTTTCATATATCAAACATGAAGGCTTGTATCATGAAGATTGTATGTATTACTCCTGCCAGTGATTTTCGCCGGTTTTCGATGTACCGTCTGGGCAACAAATTCTACGGGCATTCGAATTCCATTACCGGTCCTTTGATTCTCGGACATATCCTCAAGGATGCAGGCCATGAGGTATCTGTATACGAGGAACTCTATAAGGATATCGACTATGAGACCATCAAGGATGCAGATGTCTACTTGATACATACGATGACCTCATCCGCTTCTCGTGCATATGAGATTGCAGACTGGGTCCACAAGGAAACGAAAGGGCGGGTGCTCATCGGAGGGATTCATGCTTCCGCGATGCCGGAAGAGGCAGCGGAACATGCCGATCAGGTGATGATTGGTGAGGGCGAGCTGGTAATAAAGGATGTTGTGGAGGGAAGGATCAAGGATAGGATAATTCATTGCCCTTCCCCTGGAAATCTTGATGAAGTGCCTTTCCCTGATTATTCCCTGCTTAGGACTCCCTGTGAATGTGCAAATGTCCTGACCACCCGTGGTTGCCCGTTTAGCTGCACCTTCTGCACGACATCGAGGATGTATCATCCCTACAGGGAACGCAGTGTAAATAGCGTCATCGAGGAGCTCAGGTACTACAAGGGACTAGGGTTCAAGTATATGAACTTCGAGGATGATAACTTTACCGCGAACAAGGAACGGGCCAAGGAGATTTGCAAAAGGATGATTGCGGAGGGTCTTACTTTCAAGGAGACCTTTTTCTTTGGCCGTACGGATCTAGCTCGGGATGAAGAGCTTATGGAACTTCTTCAGAAGGCCCATCTAACCAGGGTGCTGGTCGGCATCGAGTCATTGAACCAGAAATCGTTGGATGTCATCAATAAGCATCAGAACATTGAGGACATCACAAAGTGCGCCCATCTTCTTGCAAAGCATAAGATTCGTCTGATTGCCAGTCTTGTGCTTGGTATTGACACCGATGGTCCTGAGGATATCCAGAAGGCCGTCACGTTTACCAAGAAAATTCATGCGTATCAGCTCCAACCGGCAATCCTCACTCCTTTTCCCGGTACCCCCGTGTACCAGCAATTTGAAAAGGAGCATCGGATGATCTCCCATCGTTGGAGTAATTTCGACATGATGTCAGTCACCTTTGTCCCAAAACGTATGACACCTTGGGAATTGCAGATGCAGTTCCTCAAAGCCGCCAGACGCTTCTATTCTTTTTCATCATCATTCGCTATCGGAAGAATCTTTGGCATCACCTATGGGCTGAGAAGAATGGGGCTCAGCATTCTTGTCAAGATGGGAAGCCCTGCGATGAAGATAGCCTCGCTATGTGCAAAAAAAACGTGTTATTACTCCATCAGGCATTGGGAACCTTCGCCTTCTGTGAAGCCTGGGACACAAGCGGTCCTTTTGCCCGATTATACCCCTCGAAGAAACACCCTCAAGCTGGAACGGTTGCATGATAAATAAAAAAATTCCAAAACCAATAATTCAGGAAATTACTTATCAGTAAGGATGGATTCAGATTATCGGACCCTTGCAAATTATTTGTAGAGGGGAGAATGGCCTTCCCCGACTTTTTCAAGGAAGGTCAGGCAATAGTACCAGATGATACCATCGCCAACCTTTCGCCTGAAGAGAGTGCAAGGCTATTTCATTGTAATTCTTGTTGGTGTCATAAACGATTTGAGTTAAAATTGTATTCTGCTGTAATTTATTACAGCAGAATACTTCACTTATCGGGCAGAATGGATTCGAACCATCGACCCCTTGGTCCCGAACCAAGTACGCTACCACTGCGCTACTACCCGAACACAAGCAGTGAAGAATATATCCTTTGAAAGGAATGATGTCAACTCAATACAGGCCAATAAGTTTTTTGGAGAGTCATTGGTTTTGTGATTGTCCACATGGATTTGTTTCCTATAGAATGAGACCATGCCGATACTTGAAGCATTTGGGGCAAAAGTAGGGCGCCTGGCCCAGGAAGATGGAATGAAAGCTCGTTCTCTGTTACTCACTGGCTATCATGCCCAGCTGATGAAACTCCTGTGTTTTCCCAATAGACGTCTCCCGAAAAGCAAACAATATCTGGCTGACCTTGTTATGAGGTATATGATTTCAATTCTGTCCCATCCTGAGAGAACGGCCATGACCAGCCTGTTCGTTCCTTGTGAGCCCTTGCTTTCAATAGGATACTTGCCTTATTCCGTGGAAGGGCTTTCCGCATATATGACAGGCACGCGGTGTCAGGACGCCTTGCTTGATGCGGAGGATGGGGACCTGAGCCTTTGCTCCTACCATCGCATCTATCTGGGGGGCACCAAGCTTGGGCTGATGCCCAAACCTAAGTTCGCCATATATACCAATGTCGCCTGTGATGCAAACATGATAACCTTTCCCCACCTTTCCCACCAGTTCGGAATCCCCCGTTTCGCCTTGGATGTCCCCTATGAGATAAGTGCTGAGAGTATTTCCTATGTCGCCTCCCAACTTCAGGAGATGATCCTTTTCATTGAGGATTGTTCCAAGAGGAAGGTGGACAAGGATAAGCTTAAGGACCAAGTAAGGAAAAGCAGGATTAGCTGTGAATGCTACCAGCGGTATTTGCGTTTGCAGAAAGGGCGTTATCTGGTTTCCGATGTTGTCTCGAACATGTATGAGATTATCACCAATCATGGCCTTCTTGGTTCCGATGGCGCTCTCAAATATTGGAGGATGGCTTTGTCTGATATCCAGAGGGCTCCTTTGCAGCAGGGGCTGAAGATACTCTGGCTTCATACGATTCCCTTTGCTCAGGCCCCCGTCCGCGCTGCCTTGAATTTCTCCTCGAAGGCCCATATCAGTGCTTGTGAGATGTCCTATGAGAGTATGCTTATGGACATGGATGAGAATCGTCCCTATCTGAGCATGGCAAAACGTCTTGTCTGCAGTTCCTTCAATGGAAGTGTGGACCATAGAATCGAGCAGGCTCTCAAGGTCAACAATGTCATCGATGCCGATGGTGCCGTTTTCTTTGGTCATTGGGGTTGCAAGGCGACACTGGGTTCATCCTCAATGGTGAAGAAGGCCCTGGAGGATGCCTCGTTGCCCGTATTGTGGCTTGATGGTGATGGTTGCGACCTGCGCAATCAAAGCGATGGACAGACACAGACAAGGCTTCAGGCTTTCCTTGAGATGCTGGAGGCGAAAAAACGATGATCCATTATGTTTGCAAATACACCCCCATTGAGTTGTTCGCTGGATTTGATGAGCAGTACCAGGTTCTTGAGTCCATGCGGAAGGACTATCCCGATGCGGACAGGGTCGGGCATGCCAATCTTTGCGGCTTTGGCAAGGCTGTGATTCAAGCTGTCTATGAGGGGACCGTGACACAAATCGTACTGGTCAATTGCTGTGATGTCATGCGCCGTGTTTTCGACATAATCAAGAAGAGTGGCAAATGTGAGTTTGTATATCTGCTTGACTTACCTCATGAGAACAAGAGTTGTAGCCGTGTGTTCTTTCAGAATCAGATTGAATGTCTCAAAAAATCCTATCAGTCTTTCAGTGGAAAAGCCTTTGACCAGAAGAAATTCCTTGCTGCATTTGGGAAACAGGAATCCTCCTCATCAGAATATGTGGGTATTGTCGGTGCCCGGGTGAATGAGGAGATGGCTTCTTTTGTCAGGGAAAAACTGCAAATGCCGGTACGAAACCATACCTGTACAGGGAACCGTCTTGTTTGTTTTCCAAGCGTGGAGGAGGAAAGCTTGTTTGCCGACTACAGTGCAGCCTTGCTCTCCCAAATCCCTTGCAGGCGTATGGACCAGAACGCAGGAAGGAAACAACTTTACAATGACCCCCTGCTGAAGGCGTTGATATTCCATACCATGAAATTCTGTGATTTCTCTTTTGGGGA
This sequence comes from Sphaerochaetaceae bacterium, assembly GCA_041670175.1. Classification (GTDB taxonomy): domain Bacteria; phylum Spirochaetota; class Spirochaetia; order Sphaerochaetales; family Sphaerochaetaceae; genus JBAXZS01. The sequence continues at coordinate 4,319 of JBAXZS010000190.1, forward strand.
ATATCAAGAAGTCAAGGAGGATTTTCCTGTCCCTTCATTACGAATTGAAACGGATTACACTGTGCAAAGCGAAGGCCAATTGTCCACAAGGCTTGAGGCTTTTAGAGAGACACTTACAGGTGAATGGAGGAAAGGTCCCATGGATACTCTCAAGAATTATGTCGCAGGTGTCGATAGTGGATCGACAAGCACCGATGTCGTTATCATGGATAGGCAAAAGGCCATACTTGCCACGGTTATTCTTTCAACTGGCAAAGGCGCCCAAGCTAGCGCGGAAGAGAGCCTGGAGCAGGCCTTGAAACAAGCGCATCTGAGCAGAGGGGAGATAGGTACCATTGTGACCACCGGATATGGAAGGGAGCATGTTCTTGGGGGCAACGAGACCGTTACCGAGATAACCTGTCATGCGAAAGGGGCTTTCTTTCTTAATCCCCGGGTGAGGACGGTCATTGACATCGGGGGGCAGGATAGCAAGGTGATACGTCTTGATGATCATGGCAATGTCGTCAATTTTGTCATGAATGACAAATGTGCCGCTGGCACTGGACGTTTTATGGAGATGATGGCGCACACGTTGGGGTTGCAACTTGACGAACTTGGTGCGCTTGGAGACGAGTGGCAGGAAGAGATCACCATCAGTAGCATGTGCACTGTATTCGCTGAATCCGAAGTGGTGTCACTCATTGCACGAAACAAAAGAGTGGGCGATATTGTTCATGCGTTGGATAAGGCGGTGGCCAGCAAAACCGCCTCGTTGGTCAACCGCTTGGGTTTGGAGGGTGAGTATATGATTACCGGTGGGGTCTCGAGAAACCTCGGGGTGGTCCATGCCATCGAGAACAAACTTGGCATAAGGCTTTTCGT
>JBAXZS010000191.1:0-5176 GCA_041670175.1 Sphaerochaetaceae bacterium
AGTCTTTCCACTTTTGTCCATGGGGACCTGTTGCTCCCTTTGCTTTTTCCTCAGGTCTCCCAATTCCTTCAAGGCATCCTCATACCCATCCTTCAGCCTGCTTACCTTGGCATTGCCTCTCCTCCTCATCATCGACTGTGGAATCATCCCTGATGTCCTCATCCTTCGGACGGCTCCTGATGTCACCGACATCTCTGGTGACAAGCTGCTTCGAAATACTTTGGCACTCTGCCTTCATGTCATCATCGCTCATGCCGAATATGGATAGGATCTCCTTCTGCCTGGCTGTTAGGGCATGGTCCAGCCGGTATACACCATCGCCGATCCTGATGAGCTCGATTTTCTCCAGCTCAGTTATGACGGAGATCACGTCCAGGTAGTCGCGCACTTTCTTTGAGAAACCCGCCATTAACAAAATCCATTCCCTGCATCAAGTAAATTTGGCTACAATGCATTTATTTCGTCTTCCAGTTGCTTGACATAATGCATGAGCGAATCAAAATCAGGACGGGGACCATATATCATTTCGCTCATTTTCTTATAATCACTCTCAAGAACCTTTAGGTTATGGGCAGGAGGCATAAGACAGATTGTACCCGGCTTTGCTTCATCGTATTTTGCCCATCCCCGCGGATAAAACTTCTTCTTAAAATCTACGACCTTCCGCAACAAAGTAAGATTTGAAAATGCTCTCCCCTTCACATAGGAATGAGCAAGACAATACAAATCATAATAATGGCGTGAATACCGGGCAGGCATAACGGATGTTTCCGGCCGATGCGCCTCATGATGAAGAATAGTAGCCTTCTCCCAGAATGTCCGTTCGGGTAATACCGTAAGAATATGTGTTGATTTTTGTACAAAAACGAAAGGATACTGTTCCGCACTGTATGGAATTATTTCCACATTTTGTGCGGGAGTCCATGAAGCAAGAGGTCCAATCTCAAGTCTGATTGCCTGCAGAATGGCAGGGGAATCGAATATATGAGGATAGTTGAAATCAATCGTCTGAGGTTCATGTATATTAATTGATATATCTGCTTCTATTCCAAGCATGCCGGGTAGATCTTCCTTTAATATAGGGACCAGTTTGTCGCGTATAAACCGCTCTGCCTGTACATTTGCTTCCTTATTAAACAAATCCTGCTGCTTGTTGCTGCGCTCTTCCCATGGCTCTTCAACTGTATAACCTAAGACACGCCAATCAAGAATCAAGTCAACATCTTCAGAAAACCGTTCAATAATATGCCATGCCTTTGAAAGACTGGTGCCACCTTTGAACGTGAATGCATCTTTATATAAGCACCGATGAAAAAGGTAATCAAGCATGAGACAAACCCAGAAATCTTTTTCCACAATAGCGTCATTCAAATGTAACTTTGCTGCAGTATTATGGAATAAGGCTCGTCGGTCTTCAGTATCAAGTTTTGCTATTTTGTACATTGTATTTTATCCCCGCAGATTTTTTTTATTGCTTCAACAATCCACAGGGAAGCATTTCTGGATTCAACCAGCAACTTCTTGGTTTCGCTCTCGGATAACTGCTGTTGTATTTTAGCAAGTACAGTTTCCGTTACCTGTTCTTTTCCCAAGGCTTTGAGTGCCTGTATAATAAGTATTGATTTTTCGGACATACCAGTAAGCTCCCGATTTGTCCGATGCTTGAATTCAATAGTATTAGTTCCAATTGTGTATCTTCTATTAGGACCGTCACTTGCAAAAGACCATCTTGAACTTACCTGAGTAGAAAGACCAAGCATATTAAGTGCGGTATTACCACTCGGAGCAATGGTCCAGTTATAAGTCCGGGCAAAAGCTAGTGCTGTCTGATAGATATCTGCAGCTTCATATTCGCTGAGCAAATGACTGAATACTGGCTTGTCATACACACCGCGTGCTATACGGCGGATGGTCCTGCTTTTTACAAAGCGCTTGAGATTCTGACGAATGACTGTATTATCACCGATATCACTGAAATCCCGTGCAGTAAAAACAGTCCCAGGTTTCTTACGAGAAATACGGTTTTGAATCTGTGCCTTTATTGTTGTCTGTAACATTTTAATACACCTTTTCTGTCACAAAAAATATATACTTTATGTGACAGAAAAACAAGAGGCACCCTTGAAGATGAATGGCATGCCCACCCTCGCAAGCGCCTCAAGCAAAGCCAACGCAAATATACTCCGTTCAAGAATCAAGGCATTCACAGGGTAACCGCTTCGGATTCCCTCGATATGCCCACATGTAAAACTTTCAGACTTCACCATACAATCATCACTGAACCAGCAGCTCTCTCGTTGTCTGGTCCCTAAAAAATCCAAACACAGCCTTCACCTTATTTCTTCTTTGTGCATAATGCAGCATTGCGACCTGGTCAATTCGGTATTTGGAGAACATCATCTCGATTGCAGAGGGAAAATCACCTTTAAAGAGCATCGGGTTCTTGTTTGCAAACAAATCCACGATTAGTTTCTCCAAGGGTACCTGATAGGGCTCACCGCCCGACTTGGGAGCTTCAGTCACCAGACGGTCGATGATGATCCCCTCATCGGTGCCGTATTGCAGCATCTCCAGGGCCCTGGGCCTCAAAAGGACTTTGCCTGGGAATGTCTCAAAGAGAACGGAGAACACAAAACACAGGCCTCTTTCTCCACCTCAAGGAAAATCTGATTGCGTGCCACCAGATGATTGAAGAATTCATTCAACCATGAGAGTTCCCACAACCCGAAAGGGAACCGCTCTTGGATACACTTGACCAGTTGGAGCGCCGTATTGGAATACACCCCGGCAAACATACGTTTCTTTGGCTCTTTCCCAACTATCTTGTATTGGTTACGGCCAATTCGCAGCATCAGATTGGAATCAAGCAGGGTGCCCATCAAATGCCTGAGTTGGGTTTCCTTGAAGGAGGAATCAACCGTACGTGCTGCATACAGAATCTCCTACCTTGAGCAGATACCATTAGCCAGACTGGCAAATATTGAGTTTTTTTGCCAATTTGGCTATTTCAAGTGAAAATGATGGCACTCATGATGCTCCAGCAATCCCAATGAGAATAATCAGCTTGATAAGACAAATCCTTCCTGATTCATGCAAAGGTTCACTCCCCCTGTGCTGATTGGGAAAACTGTCTGCATGCTTCATCTTTATAGACACGCCATCTCATTCTTAATGACATCAATCTCGGTAGAAGCAGCTCTGTGGTTCCTCTTCGGCATCCAGATAGCTCTTCTATGAAAACTCTAATCCTATCAACAACGAATTATTTCGTTCTAAAATCCCACATATCGATGTTCGGACCCAAAGCTTTTTTTAGGGTATCAGTAGCAAGAGAGAGTTGATTTATTACCTTTTCATCCAATTGGATTGTAAGTAATGTTTCCATCTCCCGACTTTGCTCGGCATCACGGGGACCAACTAAAACACCACCAACCCCCTTCTGTGCCTTCAGCCAGCCAACGGCCAACTCTTCCATGCTCAGGTTAGTCTCTTCAACTATACTCCAAATGGAAGCCAATGCCATGCTGGCTTCTTTTTCAGCACCATTCTCCCCATGCCTGCACAGAGGACGTTTACGGCTGTCGAACATACGGGTCCTGGCACGATTATCAGGAAATTCCTCCAGTGTCCTATATTTTCCTGCCAACAACCCTTGCATAAGTGAAGAATAAGTCAATACGGGAATTTCTTGGGAAATACATTCGGGAAGAACTTCATATTCGCAGGCCCTGAATAACAAATGATAGGAAATTTCATCAACGGAGATATTTGAATCCAAGGAAGTTAAAGCCTTTAAGTCTTTCTTCCCGAAGTTTGATACTCCGTAATAACGGATCTTCCCCTGATCCTTCAAGGTGTGCAAAGCCTCCAAACTTTCTTCCAAAGGAACATCCCTGTTGGGCCAATGTATAAGATAGAGGTCAAGATAGGTAGTATTGAGATTTTCAAGACTCCTCTCACAGGCTTTAATCAAATCAGCTTTTCGAAGATTTTCTGGCTTTACTTTTGAAAGAATCACAATCTCATTCCGTTTGTCATGGAGAGCCTTTCCTAATAGTTGCTCAGAATACCCATTCCCATACATTTCAGCTGTGTCAAAGAAATTAATACCAACAGAGAAGGCAGTTTTCAATGCCTCAATTGAATCTTTCTCTTCCTGAGGCCCAAACGCACCTGAAGCACCCATGCAACCACATACAATCGGGCTAGTTACCAAATCTGTTTTCCCTAGTTTCTTATTCATAACAATTCCTTTCGAGCAAGAGCTCGTTTTCCCTGTAGTTCACCTACAGACATCATTCCTTAACTGACAAATTTTCTTTGCGATACAAGAAATCATCTCGGTATATTCTTCTTCAGAAAGTAAGGTTTTCGGTTCATCGGAGAACGGAACTCCCCAATCAGGACTGTTTTCGTATTTTGGAACCACATGCATATGCACATGTGGTACCGTATCTCCGTAAGTTGCATAATTTAATTTTGCAGGATGATACAATTCGAATACTGCCTTGGAGGCGAGGGCCATCTCAGCAAAAAAACCATCCCTTTCCTCCTCGGTAAGCTGGAAGAATTCTGTCTTATGCAAAGAGAACTTGACTACCAAGCGCCCTTTGTGTGTCTGATTTCTATTCAGATAAACAGTAGAATACTTTAGCTTGCAGATCTCTATCATCAAGCTTTTTCGTTTCTCTCCCTCTTCACAATAAAAACAATCCATATTCCCTCCTAATAAACACATTGAGTATCTCTAAACTCGGCCCAGACTTTTTCAAAAAAATTGTCATCCTGTGGAAGAGGTTTTGGACTCCTCCAACTCGCAAGACATTTCCCTTCGCTTAACTTTATTTCCTGAATCAGATTGGTGTCAGTCTCCTTCTCAAGAAGAAAAGAAAACATATCTGGCAAATCTTGATATGGTTTGATTCCATTCGGTGAGTAATACAAAGCACTTCCTCTGCTCTTCCCATTTTTTCTTGCATAATCAAGGAAAGCAGAGAGATACACATACTGACAAAGAATGATGTTATAAACCTGCATAACCATTTTCATTTCTGAAACTTGTTGTATAATCACTTTCTCAAAAAAGTGAGCAAGGCTCTCCTCCAAATAAACAACAAACTTTTCCATCATCACCGATTCTCGAAATGCAGAACCAAAAGAACTCATCTTTGTTGTG
>JBAXZS010000192.1:0-5176 GCA_041670175.1 Sphaerochaetaceae bacterium
ATCAATACCTTAAGAAGCACCAAAGGGGCAACAGGCCCCCATGCCCGCCTGCAGTCCTCCAAGAGCTTGACAATACTCCCTTGGTTTTCTTCGTTGATATATTTTCTCCCCTGTTCTTCAAATTTCTTCATTTCAGGATAGTCCCGCAACAAAGCTTCTTCCCGTTGCACCGCAACCTTCTGTTCATAGGTGAGATCCGCTTCTTTGGCAAAGTCAACCTGTTCCATACTAAAAGTATATATCATAGCCAGGTGTATTTGAAATCATTGTTTGTAGGAAAGCAGTATCGTAAACAAAATAGCAGGATTTCCTCGATTGTTCAGGCTATTTTGCTATGGTACCCTTGTTATATGAAAAAGATGATATGGGGCATTCTTTTTTCTCTTCTTATCTTTTCCGGCAGCAGGCTGAATGCCTCTGGAAAGGATGAGAAGCTCACATCCTTTTCATCGTCAGCTTCTTCCTTGACCATCTACACCCCACATCAGAGCGAGACCATCATTGATGCTGTCAAGGAATTCCAGGAACAAACAGGTTACCAGATATCCCTCGTAATGGACGGTACAGGAAACTTGCTCAACAGGCTTCGTTCGGAACAAGCGAAAGGAATATTTTCCTGTGATGTTTTCTGGGGTGGAGGAGCGGAATCCATCTGTGCCAACGATGATTTGTTTGAACCGTTCTTAGCAACCAAGGATTACTTGATCCCCACTTCAGGAAAAGATGCGGAGAATCATTTCTGGGTAGGAGAATCGCCAGTTCCGGTCATCATCATGTACAACACCCAACTGGTGGATAATGCCAATGCACCAAAAAGCTGGGGTGACCTCCTGGATAGGAAATGGGAAGGAAAAATAGCCTACACGAACCCAGGGGAATCAGGTTCCGCCTATACGCTTCTTTGTACCATGAATCTGGCCATGGGAGGCTGGGATTACTTAAGGAAGCTCAAGAGAAACCTGATGATCGTCCCCACCTCGGAAGACGTGTACAGAGGAGTATCGAAAGGAGAGTATTACCTTGGATTGACCCAGGAAAAAGCAGCTTTCACAGAAAAACAAAAAGGTATGAATGTGGGGATCATTTACCCCGAGGAGGGAACCTCCGCTGTTCCTGATGCCCTCGCCATCGCCAAAGGAACAAAGAACAGGGAGGCTGCTCTTACTTTCATCAACTTCATAGTAAACGAACCGAATCAAAAAATGATGGCTCGTAATTTCTTTCGTCGCCCCATATTGGTGAACCTTGACCCTCCTCAGGGTCTGATAAACCTTTCCGATATCAAGCTCATAGAGTATGACTTTGCCTGGGCTGCAAGCAATCGGAAGGAAATACTCGATAAATGGGCGACCTTGTGACACGAATAAAGACCGATATCTCATATCGGATAATTTTTAGGAGGTCCTTATGAAAAAGGTGCTTGTGTTGTTGGCTGCGCTGAGCCTCGTATCTACCTTTGCATTTGCCCAAGGTACAAAAGAAGACTCTTCTACTCCAGTGACAAAGGGCTCGGTGACTGTATATTGCCCGCATGAGGCGGGGCCGCTCAATGCGGGAGTCAAGGAATTCCAGGATGCGACAGGAATCACTGTTGATGTGGTAGCCGCAGGTTCCGGGGAATTGCTCAAGAGAATCGAGGCTGAAAGTGAGAATCCACTGTGTGATGTGTTCTGGGGCGGTGGAGCTGAATCCGCAGCCGCATATAGCAAGTATTTCGATGCCTTTGTCAGTGAATATGATGACAAGATACTGGGCACCTTAAAAGACAAGGACGATCGTTGGATTGGCGAATCCCCTGTGCCGGTCGTCATCATGTACAACAAGGACCTTGTGGGACAAGCAGACGTACCGACTGGATGGGCCGACCTTCTTAATCCAAAATGGAAAGGAAAGATCGCCTATGCCGATCCGGCCAAGAGCGGAAGCGCCTACACCCTGCTTTGCACCATGATCACCGCCTTTGGGAAAGACAATGGGAAAGGGTGGGATTTCATTCGTTCTTTGGTGGCGAACCTGGATGGAAAGATTCAAGGGAGCTCCTCGAACTCCTACAAGTTGGTTGCCGATGGGGAATACGCACTTGGGTTGACCCAGGAAAAATCCGTGCAGACTTACTTGGCGGCAGGAGCGACAAACATCGGGATGGTATATCCCAAGGAAGGGACTTCTGCGGTTCCTGATTCCATAGCCATCGTAAAAGGATGTAAGAATCCTGAGAATGCAAGGACTTTTGTCAACTTCATGCTTGGCAAGCAGAACCAGCAGATGATGTCCACCGATTGGGCCCGCCGTCCTGTTCGTTCTGACTTGCAACCGGCTGCAGGGCTTCCGGTCCTTTCCTCCATCAAGCTTGTTGAGTATGATTTTGCCTGGGCTTCCACCCAGAAATCAGAGATCATCAGCAAATGGAAGGATATCGTTGTCGGAAGATAAGGAAGACCATCGTTTCCAGACGGTAATCACCGTCTGGAAATCTGGAGGAAACAATGAGTCATACCGTAATTATCAAAGGTGCCGTCAAACGTTATGGTAATTTCACCGCCCTGCATGGGATTGACCTCACCGTCAATTCCGGAGAGTTCTTCACCTTGTTGGGTCCCTCTGGATGTGGGAAGACCACACTTCTCCGCATGATAGCAGGCTTCAATACAATTGAAGAAGGGACCATCAGTTTCGATGATGTCGTCATCAACGCCATCGAGGCCCATAAACGTGATATCGGGATGGTGTTCCAAAACTATGCCATCTTTCCTCATTTGACTGTGTACGATAATGTCGCGTATGGGCTCAGGGCCAGAAAGATGAGAAAGGAGGAAGTCACCCCGAAGGTTGAGAAAGCCTTGGAATTGGTGCATATCAAGGACTTGAGCAACCGCAGGCCTTCTGAACTTTCCGGAGGACAGCAACAACGTGTTGCGCTCGCCCGGGCCGTGGTCATCGAACCAGGTTTGTTGCTGATGGATGAACCACTTTCAAACCTTGATGCAAAACTACGGGTTCAGATGCGTACCGTAATCAAGAAATTGCAACGAAGATTGGGAATCACCACCATCTATGTCACCCATGACCAGGAGGAGGCCTTGGCGATCAGCGACAGGATCGCTGTGATGAAAGATGGAGTGATACAGCAGACAGGAACCCCTAAGGAGATCTATACCCATCCAGCCAAACCTTTTGTCGCTAATTTCATCGGAACTTCAAATTTTCTCTCCTGCATTGTCAATTCGGCAGAGGAAGTCAAAGTCGAAGATACCTACCTTTGCTCCCTGCCCCTGGCCAAGAATTTCAAGGGAAAGGCAAGCATCTCGGCCCGGCCCGAGCATATGTATTTCACTACCAGTGGGTTACATGGAAAAATCGTGCTCAGCACTTTCCTTGGTGATTTCATCAATTATGAAGTGCAACTTGACGATGGAAAGATTATCCAGGTGAATGAGTATTCCCAGAACATGGAGGAACTACGCCCTGCCGACAGCGAGGTGTTTGTCAAATTCAACCCGCAGAAGGTCTCTGTGTACGACCAAGCGACAGAGGAGGTCCTTTCATGATGAGAAGAAACGGACATCCCTTTGATTTTTGGAACTCAACACGCCTTGTTGTGTTTCTCTCAATCCTCTTGTTCATGATATTCCCCTTCTCCTCATTGATCATCAACAGTTTTCATATCCCGGGCAAGACGGGTCTCTCATTGGACAACTTCAAGGATTTCTTCACCCTTCCATATTATTACCGGACTCTGTTCAACAGCCTTACGGTCGCATGCATCACCATGCTGACCGCATTGGCCATTGGCTTGCCGATAGCCTATCTCATGACCCGTTACAATGTCATGGGAAAGAACATCCTGCATATCCTGATCATCATCTCCCTCATGTCCCCACCATTCATCGGTGCATATTCCTGGATACTGCTGTTCGGCCGTGCAGGATTCCTTACCAAGGCATTGGCGAAGATTGGCATCATCTTTCCAACCATATATGGCAAGGGAGGAATCATCGTGGTGTTCACCTTGATGATGTATCCCTACATCTATCTTTATGTCTCAGGGGCACGGAATAATATTGATAGCTCACTAGAAGAGGCTGCGGAAAACCTTGGAGCAAGCAAATGGCATAGGATCCGTACGGTCACGTTACCAGTGGTGCTTCCTTCAATCGCAGGAGGAGCGATCATCGTGTTCATGACCAGCCTTGCTGATTTTGGCACTCCCATGCTTATCGGTGAAGGCTACAAGGTCCTTCCAGTCATGATTTATGAGGAATACATGTCAGAGATGGGAGGGAATGCGAATCTCGCCAGTGCCTTAAGCATCATCATCGTGTTCTTTTCTACATCAGTGCTGCTAATTCAAAAACTGCTGGTGGCGAACAGGAATTATATAATGACCAGTAGCAGGCCTCCAAAAGTCATCAATACACACGGATGGAAGCGTTTCGGGATATCCCTTCCTGTGTATCTTGTCTGCATGTTCTCCATTCTTCCCCAACTGACGGTTGTCGTGACTTCTTTCATCAACACCCGGGGCCCTCTGTTCGTGAAAGGATTTGGACTGGGAAGTTATAAAAATATCTTATATCGTCTCTCAAAACCAATAACAAACACTTACCTGTATTCCCTTTGCTCAATCATTCTGATAGTCATATTCGGCATACTCATCTCGTATCTGATTGTACGAAAGAAAGGCTCCACAGGTTCATTACTGGATATTCTGGTCATGTTTCCCTATGTCATTCCAGGCTCGGTCCTTGGCATAAGTCTTCTTGTAGCCTTTAACAAACCGCCATTGCTGCTCACCGGTACTGCTATCATCATGATAATCAGCTTCATCATACGAAAGATTCCATTCACGGTGCGCTCCTCCTCCGCCTTCCTCCAACAAATGGATCCCTGCGTCGAGGAGGCTTCCATCAGTTTGGGAGTATCCCCAAGAAAGACATTCTTTGCGGTAACCGCACGCCTCATGACCCCTGGGATTATCTCAGGAGCCATCCTCTCATGGATAAGTTGCATCAATGAGCTAAGTTCTTCCATCATGCTGTATACAGGAAAGACTGCAACAATCGCAGTTTCAATCTATACAGAAGTTGTGAGAAACAGTTTTGGGACCGCAGCGGCCTTGGCTTCAATACTTACTGTCACCACGACTCTTTCCCTCATGATCTTTATGAAAGTGAGC
>JBAXZS010000193.1:0-5169 GCA_041670175.1 Sphaerochaetaceae bacterium
AGGTACTTCAGGAACTACTCAAAGTGTTCTCGACCGTTCAGAACAAACTAGTTGATGAAGGAGAGGTTATGACAAATCGCCAGTCTTTCCTCCGGTCTCATATGGGTATCCTTGATGCTAGCAAGAAAAAAGATAGCAAGGAACTTACTGTTGTCATGAAACGGCATTTTGAGGAACCACGGACATGAGTGAATAAAACCTGCTTGGCAACAATCAAAAAACCCATTCTGTACAGTGATGATTTTTTTGTAAAGAGCACGTTTCAAGCGGATTCCAAATGCTTAGTTCTCAAAGAACTTATCTCCGATATCAGCTCGGAACCAAGCACCCGGGAACTTGATATACTGTGCCCCCTTGTATGCTTGTTTATTGGCACTGAGGATGTTTTCTTTACAACCGACAACGGTGACACAACGACCACTGGTGGTCATCATTTTTCCTTCCTGGTTTTGGACACCACCAAAGAAGAACAAAGGCGCACCCTTGAATGCATTCAACATGATTGCCGCAGGAATCGGTTCCAGTTGTTTGCCAATCTGAGGATTCTGTGGATAGCCTTCACTGGCAATAACCAAAGCGACCGAAGAGTTGGTGGAAACCTTTAATTTAAAATCACTAAGAGTGTCATCGTTTATTGCATGTAGGATATCAACGATATCACTTTTTATCAGGGGGATGATAGCCTGAGTGGCAGGATCATTGAACCGCACATGGTAATCAACCAGAATTGGTCCTTGCGCCGTAATGATCACGCTGAAGGTCAGCACGCCCTTGTAAGCAAGCTGTTCGACTTTTAGACCATATAAAGTAGGGGCGATGATTCTCTCATTGAGCTTTTCCTTCATCTCTTCCTCCAGGGGCACGGGACAGATGGAGCCCATACCACCAGTTGGAAGACCGTGTTTGTCTGTCTTCATGTAATCACTACAGATAGGAAGCATCAGATAACCCTTATTGTCCAGAAGGATGGTGACCGTCACCGACAATCCGCTGAGATGCTCTTCCAACATGATGGGTCCGCTGGACAGCAGGCTTTTTGCGAAGCTCATCAAGGTATTATAGTCGGAGGAATCCACCATGACCCTGCTAGGGGCTATAGCATTGCTTTTTACCACAAATCGTTCATTGTTATGACGTCTCAAGTATTCTGAAAGCGCAGTCTCATCAGAAAACATATGATGGGTTGCTGTGGGAATATTATGTCGATCTGTGAAATTACGGGAGAAATTACGATCCCCTTCAAGTTTCAGAGCCTTGCTATGAGCTCCGAAGGTGGCAATCCCTCTTTCATTGAGTTTATCAATGACCCCGGTGAAAAGAGGCGCCTCGGTACCGATGAACACAAAATCAATCTTATGCTCCTGGCATGCAGCATACACCTGATCTGCGTCAGAAGGATTGATTGCCAGATTGGTTGCAATAGTCTCAGTGCCAATGTTGCCAGGAGCAACAAATAAGCCGCCGACAAGATGACTTTGCGAAAACCACCAAGCGACTGCATGGTCTTTTGCTCCGGAACCTAAAACGAGTACTCTCATTCGTTACCTTCCATGTGTAAAAGTAGCATTTTCATTGCCCTATGGTCAACAACTGACAAGCTTGGAGATAATCATCTCGTGTTTCCGCATGACTAAGCTTTTTCTTTGTCTCGGAAACATTTTGCATCCCCTTGAGATAGAAAGTGGCGCACTTTCGCATCTGATGGCAGGCGCTTTTCTCCCCGTACAGCGAAATAGTGGTATCAAGATGCTCCAGCAGGGTATCGATGCGTTTTTGAACAGTAAGGGCAGGGACTTCTCTTTTTGCATCAAGAGCCTTGGCGTCTTCAAAAATGAAAGGATTGCCAATGGCTCCACGGGCGATCATGACAGCATCGACTTGAGTCTTTTTGAACATTCTCAGCACATCTTCTGCCGTAAAGAGATCTCCGCTTCCGATAAGCCTCACCTCAGGCGCATGTACCTCCAGATACTTCTTCAACTCGGTTATTTTCTCCCAATGGGCAAAAGGTGCATACCCCTCCGTCCTGTTCCTTGCGTGTAAAGTGAGGACTTCCGCCCCTCCATCAATGGCAGCCTGTGCGAACTCCAGGAAGTTCTCGTGTTCCTTATCCCAGCCTAGCCTGAATTTCACCGATACAGGGATATCGGTACATTCTTTGATTGTTTTTACCATCTCTTGCACAAGTTCTGGTTTTTTCATTAAGGCAGAACCGCTACCTGTCTTTGTCACCTTGATGACAGGACAACCGCAATTGATGTCTATCATCAAAGGGGAGTAGCCAAGCACCTGTTCGACCGCTTTTCTTATCGGTTCCAGCCCGCCCATGAAGAGTTGGATCACATACTCCTTCTCGTTGGGTGCTCTTTTCAGCATCTCTAGGGTTTTTGCTCCATTCCTGTATAACCCTTCCGCACTAATCATTTCTGTATAGGTAAGATCCGCACCATGCTTAAGACAAAGGCTTCGAAAAGGGATGTCTGTATAGCCAGCCATTGGAGCAAGAAAAAGATTACCTCCAATCGCTTGGTTCCCAAAAGTTATCGGATGGCAAAAAACACTCATACACTGCTATCCAGATTGAAGGCCTTCAGACTGTTCTGGTAGAGAACAGGGGCCAGATCCTCGATATCTACTCCTCTAAGCTGGGCAAGGCATTGTGCGGTCTCCACAAGGAAACAAAGCTGATTGCGTTGGTTCTGGTGTGGAACAGGAGCGATAAAAGGAGCCTCGCTCTCAATGACTATCCTGTCGGAGGGAAGCGTGGCGGCTATTCGTCTAAGTACATTGCTGTTAGGGAAAGTAACATTGCCGGCAAAGGAGAAGGTAAGATTCAGATCCAATGCCTCACGTGCAAAATCCATGTCTTCGCCAAAGCAATGAAGTATCCCCCCCCTTGCTGGAAGTTTTTCCTTGAGGATTGACAAGATATCGCTTCCGGCCATCCTGTTATGAATGATTACTGGCAAATCCAGGTGCTTGGCGATTTCCAGGCTCTTCAGGAACAACTCAATTTGGTCGTTTTTCTCTCCTTCCCGATGAAAATAATCCAGACCTGTCTCTCCAATGGCTATCACATTGGGAAGTTTTGCATAGTCAGAAACCTTTTCCTCCCAATTTTTTCCTGGATTTTGCACCATCGTTGGAGATACACCCACGGCATGAAAGACATCTTTTTGACTTTTTAGATTTGCATAGGTACGTTCAAAATCAGGAAGGGAGTTACATATGCTTACCATATGCCTGACTCCTTTGATCTTGGCCTTTTGCACGGCCATAAGTTGTTCAAGCTGGTCTTTTTCAATTAATCCTATATGGGCGTGCGTATCAAATAATTGCATACAATATTCCTTCGGACGAGGTTATACCTGTTAATGTGCTTGAAATATAGCATCTGGACAGTGGAAAGTCAAACTTGTTAATTCAACTTGTTAAAAACACTTATTGATGATTAGCTTGTTTGACAATTTGTTATTCTCGTGATAGTTTGATTTCCATGAGAAAAGATCATTATCACCCCGTTGAGGGGGCAAAAAATACTTCACATCCTTCTGATGCTTATATCTATCTAGTTCGCAACCCTTCAAGCAACGAGCTTTTTATCTGTGCTTGGGATAGCGTGCTTTATCCAGGAACATCCGTGGTAACCCCCACCCGATATGGTTCGGATATCGGTATCGTTGTATCTGACGCGTCACGGATTGGTAAACCGTATGTGCAGGGTGACGTCGAGTGTCATGGAACCTGCAAGAATTGTCCTGAGAGCAAAAACGGGCAGGAAAAGCCAGAGGATGACCAAAAACTGGTTGCTGTTGGTGAGAGAGGGGAGAATGGTGAGATAAAGGTTGAGACAGAAGAAGAAATTCTTTGGATGGAAGATCCTGATGTTGACCAATGCTCCGAGTGCATGCTTTGCAGCTCCTCGAAGGATTCGGAAATGGTGCATGTCAACGGTGATACTGTCTGGATTGAGCGGTTGGCGACTCCCTCGGATTTGGCCCGATACCAGGAACTCATGTCCAAGGAAGACGAAGCCATGCGTATCTGCCGCGAGAAGATTGCGCTCCATAAACTGGATATGAAGTTGGTGACAGCTCATTTCCTTCTGGGAGAACCCAAGATTTTGTTTTTTTTCACTGCTGATGTCAGGGTTGACTTCCGGGAATTGGTCAAGGATTTGGTGTCAGTGTTCCGTATTCGCATCGAGTTGCGGCAGATTGGAGTCCGCGATGAGAGCAGAGTGCTTGGCGGCCTTGCCATTTGCGGACGTGATTATTGTTGCCATTGTGTTACGGACAAACTCAATCCTGTTTCAATCAAAATGGCAAAGGAGCAGAACCTGTCCCTTAACTCCATGAAAATCTCAGGACCTTGTGGGAGACTCCTCTGTTGCCTGTCTTATGAATATGATTTTTATGTCGAGGAGAAAACCAAATATCCTTTGGAAGGAAGCAGACTGAAGGTCGACCAGGAATTGATGAAAGTCACCGAGGTTAATATTCTCTCCAAGATGATTTCCCTTTCGGGAAGCGAAGGTCGGTTCTTAACTATTCCGTCAAGTGCCTGTTTATATAATGAGGAGACCAAGAGGTGGGAAATCACCAAAGAGTATGAAGAGGAATTTTTCTCTAACTGAAAAATAGTAAAGCATTGTATTGACCCATTTTAGAGTCTGTGATATTTTGTTACTCCGTTAGCTCTTCAAGTGCTGACATAATTTAATTACAAGAAGTTACATATTCATTAAGGTAATATGTTGGAGGATGTACATGAGAAATCGGTCTGCAGAGAAAAGAGAACGTGAAAACGTCGTTCGCAGAATGAGAAACCGCGCAACAAAGAGCGCTGTCCGCACTGCAATCAAGAAATTCGAGGCTGCTATCGCGGCTGGTGACAAAGAGTTGGCCACCTCCACAATGGCCTTGAGTTTTAAATTGCTTGACTCTGCAGCTTCAAAAGGTGTCTTGCATAGCAATACCTCAAGTCGCAAGAAGTCTCGTTTGCACGTTCGTTACAATCGTTTGATGGCTGGTCCTATTGCTGAGAATGCTACTCCGGCAACGAAATAGAATAATTCAAGGAGAAGATCATGGCAGAGTCCAAGTTAACTAAGGCAACAATTATTGAGAATCTTCACGAAACTCATGGAGTCAATAGAAGCGATATCCA